>JAERMP010000307.1 GCA_016844515.1 Thermoleophilia bacterium
GCCCTGCGATCGTGTCGGCCCGCTACGCGGTCTGAGACGCGGTGACGAGCGAGAGCGCGTCCCAGTCGTGCGCACCGGCATACGCTAGCCCCTGCTCGCTGCAATAGCGCGCCACGGCTGGATCATCTCGCTCGAGGTCGTGACGGTTGTCCGCGAGATCTCCACCCAGGACGATGGATTCACCGGGGCGCCGAACGACCAGGCTGACGTGCCCCGGCGTGTGCCCGGGTGTGGCGACGACGATCAGGGCGCCGTCGCCGGCGAGGTCGTGGGAGGCGGGAAACGGCCCGAATCCCTCGCTGTCCAGATCGAGCAGCGTCGGCTCAAGTCCGGAGGGCCAGAACTGAGGAAGGTAGCCGCGCAGCTTCCCCCCGATGCCCCGAGCGCGGTCCCACTCGACGCGGGAGAGAACAACCTCCGCGTCGCGGAACGGCTCGAGGCCTGCGACGTGGTCGGTGTGCAGGTGCGAGAGCACGACCCAGCGAACGTCCCGAGGCCGGAGCCCTGACGACTCGAGCTGTGCGGCGGCTTCGTTTTCTTCTGCGAGCTCGAAGCGAGCGAGCCTGAAGAACGGATGCCAGTGCGGGAAATAGCCCGGCTGCGCTGCCCGGGCGCTCTGTCCCGTGTCGAAGAGGCAAAGGCCGGCTGGGTGCTCGACGAGAAAGGCGTTGACGGGGAGAGCGTCGTCTCGCCACGGCGCCGCCAGGTACCGGCGTACTCCGCGGGTCCCCACCCGCTCGCGCACGACGCCCGTGCGCAGGCACCGGATCTGCATCAGCGGAGGTATCTTACGCGGGCTCACGGGGCGTCAAGACCTCGAGGGCATTAAAGGCCTGGACACCGGAGGGGGCGAATGCTTTGCTTTGTGATGGGAAGCTCGTGAGCATCGCGGTCGTCGTCCTCACATACAACCGAGTTCATCTGCTCCGGCAGTGTTGTGAGAACGTCCTGACGAGAACATCCCCGCACACGAGCGAGATCTTGATCTGGGACAACGGGTCGACCGACAGCACCGGGTCGTACCTCGACTCGCTCACCGATACGCGGATGCGAGTCGTCCACCACTCTCAAAACATCGGTCAGAACGCGTACGCAGAGGGATTCAAGCTCACAACCGCGCCGTACCTCATCGAGCTCGACGACGATGTCATAGACGCGCCGGCGCGCTGGGACGAAGTCCTTCTCTCCGCGTTTCGGCGGCTACCCGAGGTCGGCTTCCTCGCGGCTGATCTCGTCGACAACCCGCGCGACATCGCCTCGCACATCCGGCACCACGTTCGGCCACACCTCTACCGTCCGGTGGAGCAGAACGGAGTCCGGCTCTTGGACGGGCCGACGGGCGGAGGTTGCGCGATGACCTCACGCGAGCTCTACGACCTCGTCGGCGGATTTCCACAGGACAGGCAGCGGACGTTCTACCTCGAGGACGCGGCGTACATCGAGCGGATCGAGAAACGGGGGTACAGGGCCGCAGTCCTGCGCGATCTCCACGTGACACACGCCGGCGGACCGTCCTACGCGCCCAACACGCCTGACAAAGAGGCCTACTGGGCGGGGGTCGAGCGGGACGAGAGGCGGCGGAACGCCGTGAAGAAGGTGTTGCTGGCGTTGCCGCTCGTGCGGCGGCTCAACCTACGTTTCCGCTGGTTCCACGAGCCGGCGGCGTAGCGCCGATCCGTCCCCGCTCTGGCGCAGGCTTCCGCGAGCGTGAGAAAGCTACTCCTTCTGACCTACTTCTTCCCGCCGATCGGCGGCGCCGGAGTACAGCGAAACGCAAAGCTTGCGCGTTACCTGCCGCGGCTCGGCTGGGAGTTGGTCGTCGTGACTGGGCCAGGACTGCCCGACTACGCTTGGGCGCCGATCGACCACACGATGGTGGAGGAGATTCCGCCCGCCGTCCAGGTGCACCGCGTCCCTGGTCCCGAGCCGGCCTTCAGCAGCGGCCGGCGCGACCGGGCAGAGCGGTGGCTCTTCTACAGGTCACCATGGCAGCGCTGGTGGGAGCAGGTCGTCGTGCCCACGGCTCTCGACGTCGGACGGGACGCGGACCTGGTCTATGCGTCGCTGGCGCCCTACACGACCGCCCAGGCAGCCGTGAGCAGCGCGCGCGGCCTCGGCAAGCCCCTCGTCGTAGATCTCGAAGATCCGTGGGCGTTCGACGAGATGATGATCTACCCCACTGTGTTGCACCGCCGAGTCGAGTTCCGTCGGATGCAGAGGGCGCTTGCTTCCGCCGACGGCGTCGTGATGAACACTCCAGAAGCTGCGACGCGTGTCCGTCAGCGATTCCCGGAGCTCGCCCGTGCGTTGGTTACGGCGATCCCGAACGGCTACGACGCTGCGGACTTCGAGGGCCCGGCTCCCGTCGCGGATGGAAAGGTGCGGATCGTCCATGCCGGCTCGCTCCATACGGAGTTCGCCCTTCGCCACCATCGCCTGCGACCTATGCGAGCACTTCTGGGAGGCAGCGTCCAGGGGATTGATCTGCTTACGAGGTCGCATGTCTTCTTGCTGGAGGCGATCGGCCAGCTCGTGAGCGAACGCCCGGAACTCTCACGGCGCCTCGAACTCCATCTCGTCGGTGCCCTTACG
>JAERMP010000308.1 GCA_016844515.1 Thermoleophilia bacterium
AGTCCGGCACCACGATCTCGTTCCTCCACGATCCGGACGTGTTCGACGAGACCGAGTTCACCACATCAACCCTGTCTCAGCGTCTCCGCGAAACGGCGTTTCTGACCCGTGGGCTGCGGATCGTCCTCCGGGACGAACGCGCCGGGGGCAAGACCGAGGAGTTCCGTTACGAAGGCGGGATCCGAGACTTCGTCTCCCATGTGAACGAGTCGAAAGACACCGTGCACAAGCACGTCGTGTACTTCGAAGGAGAGACCGACGACGGGCAGGTCGAGGTCGCAATGCAGTGGAACAGCTCGTACGTGGAGTCAGTGTTCTCGTTCGCCAACAACATCAACACAACCGAAGGCGGCGCCCATCTTTCCGGCTTCAGGTCAGCGTTGACCGGCACCTTGAACAGGTATGCGCGGGACAAGGGCCTGCTCAAGGAGAAGGAGGACAACCTCGAGGGTGACGACGTCCGCGAAGGTCTGGCGGCTGTCATCTCGGTGAAGCTCCGGAACCCGCAGTTCGAGGGTCAGACGAAGACGAAGCTCGGAAACCCGCCGATCGAGGGTCTCGTCAAGACGACCGTCAACCAGCAGTTGGCGCAGTTCCTCGAAGAGAACCCGACGGACGCACGCCAGATCATCAACAAAGCGGTGTCGGCCTCTCGCGCCCGTCAAGCGGCACGAAAGGCGCGCGAGCTGACACGGCGGAAGAGTGCGCTCGAGTCGAACTCGCTTCCGGGAAAGCTCGCGGACTGCCAGATCTCGGATCCCGAGGTCGCGGAGCTGTTCCTAGTCGAGGGGAACTCGGCCGGCGGCTCGGCTGTCGACGCACGCGATCGGAGCTTCCAGGCGATCCTGCCCCTCCGGGGCAAGGTCATCAACGCCGAGAAGAACCGCATCAACAAGGTTCTTTCGAACGAAGAGATCCAGGCGATCGTCACGGCCATCGGAACGGGGATCGGGGAGGAGTTCGACGCGTCGAAGCTCCGGTACCACCGCGTGATCGTGATGACGGACGCAGACGTGGACGGCGCTCACATCCGGACGTTGATCCTGACGTTCCTCTACCGCCAGATGCAGCAGCTCGTCGACGGCGGCAACGTCTTTATCGCCGTACCCCCGCTCTACCGGGTGAAGATCGGCAGCCAGCAGCGATACGTCGAGAAGGAGTCGCAACTCGAGGAATTGCTGACGCGGGAGCGGATCAAGGACATGGAAGTCACGGATCGGGCCGGCGAGAAACAGACGTTCACCGAGACGCGCTACGGGCGTTTTCAGCGCGTACTGCACGAGTTCGACGGATGGGTCTCGCGGCTGCGCGAGGACTTCGGTGTCGCAGCCGCCAACTTCGTCGTCGACCACCGACTGGTCGAAGCGGATATCACGGAAACCGTCGAGGGCGCCCTCGCAATGCTCGAACCGAATGGATTCGAGCTCGCGGTGCTCGCGGCCGACGCCGACGGCACGCACGTCAAGGCCATCGAGCGCGAGACGGGCGCCGCGTCGAGCGTCGTGGTGCCGAGCGCCCTCCTGGCGTCGCCGATCTACGCGAACGTCCGCAAGACGTACGCACGCCTCGCGGAGATCGTCGGGCGGCCACCGTTCGAGATCGCGTTCGGCAAGAAGGTTCGGCGCGCCGAGACGTTCGCGCTGCTACGCGAGATGGCGCTCGAGCTCGCGAAGGAGGGCATCCAGGTGAGCCGGTTCAAGGGCCTGGGCGAGATGGACGCCGACGAGCTTGCGGACACGACGATGGATCCGGCAAATCGGATCCTGATCCGGGTCGACGTCGAGGATGCCGCCGCGGCGGATCGGATCTTCTCCACGTTGATGGGCGACCAGGTCGAGCCGAGACGCGCGTTCATCGAGCAGAACGCCCGCGACGTGAGATTCCTGGATGTCTGACGTGACCGAGCCTCTCGGCTCGGGGCGGATCGAGTCGCGCGAGCTCGAGCAGGAGATGCGCTCGAGCTTCCTCGACTATGCGATGAGCGTCATCGTCTCGCGCGCGCTCCCGGATGCTCGTGACGGCCTCAAGCCGGTGCACCGACGCGTTCTGTTCGCGATGCACGAAGCGGGCCTCCAGCCCAACCGGCCGCGGCTCAAGTCAGCTCGAGTCATCGGCGATGTCATGGGTTACTACCACCCGCACGGCGACCAGTCGATCTACGACACGCTCGTGCGCATGGCGCAGCCGTTCTCGCTGCGCTATCCGCTCGTCGACGGGCAGGGGAACTTCGGGAACATCGACGACTACCCGGCAGCCGCGATGCGCTACACGGAATGCCGTCTCACACGGCTGGCGACCGAGATGCTCCGTGACATCGACATGGACACGGTCGACTTCACGCCGAACTACGACGAGTCGCGAAAAGAGCCCTCGGTTCTCCCGTCCCGCTTCCCGAACCTTCTCGTCAACGGGTCCTCCGGTATCGCCGTGGGTATGGCGACGAACATGCCGCCGCACCGGTTGGGAGAGGTCGCGGACGCGATCGTGCAATTGATCGACAAGCCCGAAGCGAACGTCGAGGATCTCATGACGCATGTGAAGGGACCTGACTTCCCGACAGGCGCGATCATCGTGGGCAGATCCGGGATCCG
>JAERMP010000309.1 GCA_016844515.1 Thermoleophilia bacterium
TGCCGCCTCGAACTGCGCTTCCTCGGTTGAGCCCTTGAGCGCGAGCGTCGAGCTCTCGCCGCCCGTGATCGCCCCGAGAACGGCGTCGAAGTACCCCGCCCCCACTTCGCGCTGATGGCGAGTCGCCGTGTATCCCTGCTCCTCGAGCGCAAATTCGTGCTCCTGAAGCTTCACGTAGGCGCTCATCCCCTCCTGAGAGTAACCCGCGGCGAGATCGAACATCGAAGCGCACACGGCGTGGAACCCAGCGAGAGTCACGAACTGGAACCGGTAGCCCATTCGGCCGAGCTCCTGCTGGAACGATGCGATCGTCGGCTCGTCCAGGTGACGCCTCCAGTTGAACGAGGGCGAGCAGTTGTACGCGAGGAGCTTGCCCGGGTAGCGGGCATGAACGGCCTGTGCGAACGCTTCTGCCTCCTCCAGGTCGGGCGTCGACGTCTCGCACCACAGGAGATCGGCGTACGGCGCGTACGCCAGGGCACGTGCGATCGGGGCTTCGATCCCGGGCTTCACGCGGAAGAACCCCTCGGGCGTGCGCTCACCGGTGAGGAACTCCCGGTCTCGCTCGTCCACGTCGCTGGTGAGCAGGGTCGCGGAGAGGGCGTCGGTGCGCGCGACGAGGACGGTCGGGACGTCGAGCACGTCCGCGGCCAGCCGCGCCGAGATCAGCGTTCGGATGAACTGGGAGGTGGGGACGAGCACCTTGCCACCGAGATGGCCGCACTTCTTCTCGGACGAGAGCTGATCCTCGAAGTGCACGCCGGCAGCGCCCGCCTCGATGAACGCTTTCATGAGCTCGAACGCGTTCAGCGGACCTCCGAATCCGGCCTCGGCGTCGGCGACGATAGGCGCGAGCCAGTACGTCCCGTTCTTTCCCTCGGTGGAGTCGATCTGATCCGCACGTAGGAGCGCGTTGTTGATCCGGCCCACGAGCGCGGGTGCGCTGTTCGCCGGGTAGAGGCTCTGATCCGGGTACGTGTGCGCCGCAAGGTTGCCGTCGGCCGCAACCTGCCAGCCCGACAGATAGATCGCATTCAGTCCGGCCTTCACCATCTGCACTGCCTGGGCACCGGTGAGCGCCCCGAGCGCGGCAACGTACGGCTCGGAGTCGAGAAGCCGCCACAGTCGCTCCGCGCCGAGGCGAGCAATTGTGTGCTCGACCCGGAACCGGCCGCGCAAGCGCTCCACGTCCGCGTCGGTGTACGGGCGCTCGATGCCCTCCCACCGGTCCGTGCTGCTCTTCCCATTCGCTTGCATCGCCACGCCTCCCCCGTCGGATTGTGTGCGAGATGGTACTCGATTGGATCCTAAAGGGTCTATCTAACGGTATGAATCGGGATATTTCGCGGCTTTCGGATCCCAGATTGCTGCTTTTGGATCCCAAACCGACCGCTGGTACGATCGCCGCGAAGTGATCCTGTACGCGTTCCTCGGCGGCCTTGCAGTCGCGCTCGTGGCGATCGCCTTCGTCGGCGTGCAGGGCGTCGGGCTCTGGCGACAGGCAAAGCGGACCGGCGAACTGATATCCACCGAGCTCGCATCCTTCGAGGAGCGAGCGGCGTGCACCGAGCGCCTCCTCGCCGAGGCGGAGAGGTCGAGCCAGGACCTCGATGCGGCCGTCGCGCGGCTTCGTGTCTCGCGCGCACGCCTCGACGTGCTTCTCGGCTCGCTCGAGGCTGCACAGCGACGCACGCGCTGGCTGCGCGTACTCGTGCCTCTTCGATGATCCGCGTCGCAGCGGTCGACCTGGGGACGAACTCGACCCGACTGCTCATCGCGGACGTCGAAGGGGATCAGCTGACGGAGGTGGTGAGGCGCCTCACCATCACCAGGCTTGGCGAGGGCGTCGACGGCCGCCGCCGCCTTCTCCCGCTCCCGATCACCCGTGTGCGCAACTGCCTCTCGGACTATCGACGAGAGATCGAGTCACTCGGGGTTACGCAAACGCTTGCGATTGCCACGAGCGCGGTCCGCGACGCGGAGAACGGCGAAGCGTTCCTCGGCGAGATCGAGTGGAGCTACGGCTTCACGACGCACTTGCTCGACGGAGCCGCCGAAGCTTCGATGATGGCGCTCGGAGTCTCGGCCGGCAGACCTGCCCTCGAGGACACGCTCCTCGTGGACATCGGCGGCGGCTCCACCGAGCTCGTGCTGTGCTCGAGTGGCGACGTCGTGAGCTCGACGAGCATCGATGTCGGCTGCGTCCGACTCACGGAGCGGTTTCTCGGATCGGACCCGCCGACGCCTCCGGAGCTGGCGGCCACGGCTGCGTACGTCCGCGCTCTCCTGCCCGCTCTCGAGACGGCGAGCGCAATCGGAGTCGCCGGGACGGTTACGACCCTCGCGACGCTCGACCTCGGGCTCGACGCCTACGACCCGGCGCGAACACATGGTCACCGGCTCTCGCGGGCCGCGGTCGACGAGCAACTCGCCCGTCTGGCCGGACTGACACTGGAGGAGCGTCTCCTCGTCCCGGGGCTGGAACCCGGTCGCGCTGCGGTGATCGTCGCCGGGCTCGTCGTCCTCCGCGAGATCATGGAGGCGTACGACCTCGACGAGATCGAGGTCTCGGAGCGGGACATCCTCCA
>JAERMP010000310.1 GCA_016844515.1 Thermoleophilia bacterium
CGGTGTGCACGCGATCGGCGACCACGCGAACCGGGAAGCGCTCGACGCCTTCGAGGCAACCCGTGCGGAGTGGGCGCCGCTCCGCCTGCGACAGCGCATCGAGCATGCTCAGTGCTTGGCGCCAGAGGACATCGCACGGTTCGCAGCGATCGGGGTCGCGTGCTCGGTCCAGTTCAGCCACGCCCCGTCGGATCGCGACCTCGCCGACCGCTTCTGGGCCGACCGGATCAACGGGACATACGCGTTCCGCTCGCTCTGGGACTCGGGAGCATTCATCGCGAACGGGTCCGACGCACCGGTCGAAGAGCTCGACCCGCTTGCAGGAATCCGCGCGGGCGTTCTCCGAACGATCGACGAGCGACCCGCGTGGCGCCAGGACCAGTGTCTGACGATCGAGGAGGCTCTGGTCGCGAGCACCGTCAACCCCGCCTGGCTCTCGGGCGACGAGAGGCGTCGCGGAAAGCTGCTCCCCGGCTATCTCGCCGACCTCGTCGTCCTCTCGCGCGATCCCCTCGCGTGCCCGCTCGACGAGCTCGAGACGGTGGAGGTCGTGGCGACGATGGTCGGCGGCCGCTGGGTGCACAACCCGCCGCCCTGGGGCTGAACTTGCCACAGATCGACCGAAAGGAAGGACGACGGCTGTTTGGCTCCGACCCAGCCGGCTACGACGCGGCGCGCCCGGGCCATCCGGATCGGGTCTACGAGGTACTGGTCGACCGATGCGGCCTCGGGCAGGAAGCGGCCGTTCTCGAGATCGGACCCGGAACTGGGCAGGCCACGCGGCGCCTGTTGGAGTTAGGCGCAGATCCGCTCGTCGCCGTCGAGCCCGATCCCGCGCTGGTCGACTACCTCATCTCCGTTACTGATCGGCGCCCGGACATCCGCATGGCACCGCTCGAGGAAGTAGAGCTGCCGGCGGCGGCGTTCGACCTCGCGGTCGCAGCTTCCTCGTTCCACTGGGTCGACGAGGCGGCGGGGCTTGCGAAGATCGCTCAGGCACTTCGCCCTGGCGGGTGGTGGGCGATGTGGTGGACGCTCTTCGGGGACGACGCCAGGCCCGATCCCTTTCGCGCCGCGACCGATCCCATTGTGAGAGAGCTTCCGTCGAGCCCGCATGAGGGAGGATCGGGTCGCCCTCGTTTCGCACTCGACGTCGAAACGCGGACCTCAGCGCTCGCCGCCGCCGGCTTCAAGCAGTACGAGCACGAGCTGATTCCGTGGAGCTTCGAGTGGGACACGGCGGGGATCCGCGCGCTCTTCGCGACGTTTTCCCCGATCGCGCGACTGGAGCAGCGACGCCGAGAGGCTGTACTTGACGCCGTGGCGAAGGTCGCAGAAGACAAGTTCGACGGTCTGGTCATAAAGCCACTCCTCACGTCGATCTACACGGCACAACTCCCGCCCGGCTAACCCACCTACAATCCGATCGTGGCCACACGCACGATGCTTCCGGTGCACGCGGCGCCGACCTGCTCGGTTGCCGGTGCTGCTGAGATCGTCGGCTCGAAATGGACCGTGCTTCTCGTCCACGATCTTTCCGAGGGGCCGCGGCGCTTCACCGAGCTCGAGCGGTCGTGCGCGGGTATCAGCCCGCGGACGCTGGCCGAGCGCCTGCGCTGGCTCGAGACGGAGGGGATCGTCGCCCGGCAGAGCTACCCCGAGTCGCCGCCTCGTGTCGAGTACGCGCTGACGCCGAAGGGCAAAGCGCTCCTGCCGGTCGTGCACGAGATGCGCCGCTTCGGCCACGACTGGCTCGGCTGCGGCGTCCACGAGACCTGAGATCACACAGGCCCCCCGAAGCAGCCAAGTAACAGTCTGTTACTTGTTCTCTCCGCCTGACTCGACGTGTCGGGCGAAGATGGGTCAGTCCGTCAGGATTCTTGCGAGCACTCTGTCGCGAACGCCCGTCGGCAGGCGCTCGATCCAGGCTCGAACATGCGCGTCCCGACCGACGAGATAGCGCGCTTTGGGACGACGCGCGGTGAGCGCATGCTCGACCGCCTTCGCAACGGCGTCAGGATCTCCGCCCGGCCCGCGCGAAAGCGCGACCTGCTTGAACTTCTCGATAGCCGACGCATAGAGGAGCTGGGACTCGTCCGGAAGCTCCGCCCGCATCTCGTCGGCACGGGAGGCGCCCTTTGCCCAGATCCCGCTCTTGATGCTCGCCGGCTCGACGATCGAGACCGCGATGCCCCAGGGCCGCAGCTCGACGCGGAGCGAGTCTGCGATCGCCTCGAGCGCATGCTTCGAGGCCGCATACGGCCCGAGGAAAGGAAGCGCACTGCGTCCGCCGATCGAGCCCATGAGCACGATCCGGCCCTGGGCACGACGGAGCGCGGGGAGGAAGGCCTGCGTCACCGCAACCTGTCCGACGACGTTGACTTCCAGCTGATGCCGTAGCTCGTCGATCGGGACGAGCTCGAGCGGCGCAGCGATCGCGATGCCGGCGTTGTCGACGAGCCCGTCGAGGCTGTCTCCGACAGTTTGCGCCGCCGCGGCGATTTGCTCTGCATTCGTGACGTCGAGCTCGAGCGGCTCGATGCCGCGTCCGCGCAGGAGCTCTCCGGCTTCGGGAGACCTGACGCCTCCCGCCGCGACGAGACGCAACGCGCACGCCTCGCCGATCCCCGACGATGAACCTGTTACGACAACCGTCCGGGGCGCGGGCACTAGTCGGCAAGGCCCTTGGCGCGCAGCTCGGCGAACGCGCGCTCGGACTTCTCGAGTCCGCCGAGCCCCATTCCTTCGAGGATCCGCGATGCCTTCGTGAACTGGATGTCGCGGTAGTCGACGACCTGCCAGTGATTGCCCCAGGGGTCGCGGAAGTCATGGCTT
>JAERMP010000123.1 GCA_016844515.1 Thermoleophilia bacterium
GGAAGGTGAGACGGCCGTCGACGCGCTCCGCGGCGTGTCGGTCGACATCCAGCGTGCCCGCCTGACTGCCGTCATGGGCCCGTCCGGCTCGGGCAAGTCCACGCTGATGCACATCCTCGCCGGCCTCGACAAGCCGACGTCCGGCACTGTCGAGGTCGCCGGAACCGAGATCACCACGCTCGGCGACAACGACCTCACGAAGCTCCGGCGCGAGCACATCGGCTTCGTCTTCCAGTTCTTCAACCTGCTCCCGATGCTGAATGCCCGCGAGAACATCACGCTGCCGCTCACGATCTCGGGCGAGAAGCCCGAAGAGGGCTGGGTCGACCAGGTCGTGAGCGACGTCGGCCTCGCCGACAGGCTTTCGCATCGCCCCGCCGAGCTGTCGGGAGGTCAGCAGCAGCGCGTCGCGATCGCACGCGCGCTCGTATCCAGGCCGACAGTCCTCTTCGCCGACGAGCCCACCGGCAACCTCGACTCGTCGACCGGCCACGAGATCTTGCAACTCTTGCGCGAGTCGGTCGACACGCGCGGGCAGACGACCGTAATGGTCACGCACGAAGGGCGGGCGGCAGCGATCGCCGATCGCATCCTCTTCCTCGCCGACGGCCTCATCGTGCGCGAGATGCACGGCGCCAGCGCGCACGAGGTCATCCAAGCGATGGAAGAGCTCGACCGTTGACGCGCTTCGCCATCCGCGGACTCCTGAGCCGCAAGCTCCGAACGGCGCTGACTGCGGTTGCGATCGTCCTCGGCGTTGCGATGATCAGCGGCACTTACGTCCTCACGGACTCGATCGATCAGGCATTCGATCGCATTTTCACGGAGACCCGCGAGGGCTCGAGCGCAGTCATCTCCGGAAAGTCCGCTTTCGACCTGTCGGACGGGAGCGGCGTCACCGAGCCGACGCTCGACGAGGCGCTGCTCGAAGAGGTGCGCGCGCTTCCGAGTGTCGAGCAGGCGGACGGGAGCGTCGACTCGGACGCGACTCAACTGATCGGCGACGACGGCAAAGTCGTCGTGTCGGGCGGCGCCCCCAACTTCGGCTTCTCGATCGCGAATGGCGACTCGCCGTTCAACCCGCTGACGCTGATCGACGGCGACTGGCCCGGGCCGAACCAGGTGGTCGTGGACAAGGAGACCGCGGCGGACCAGGACTTCGAAGTGGGGGAGACGATCGGCGTGCAGGCCGAGGGTCCGGTTGAGCGAGTTCGAGTCTCCGGAATCGTGCAGTTCAGCTCGGGACTCACGATCGGCGGGGCCACCTTGGCCGGCTTTGATCTCCCGACCGCGCAGCGTCTGTTCAAGAAGGTGGGGCGGCTCGACGAGATCGCGGTCGCGGCGAAGCCAGGCGTCGCGGACACGGAGCTCGCCCGGGAGCTCGAGACGATCTTGCCGCGTACCGCCCAAGTGAGGACGGGCGGCGAGCAGGCGCAGGCCGACTCCGCGGAGACCAGCGAGGGCATCTCTTTCCTGCGCACCTTCCTCCTCGCATTCGGCGGCATAGCGCTGTTCGTCGGGTCTTTCGTGATCGCGAACTCGCTTTCCATAACGATCGCCCAGCGGACGCGCGAGTTCGCGACGTTGCGGACGATCGGCGCGACGAATCGTCAGGTCCTCCTCTCGGTCGCGGTCGAGGCACTCGTCGTCGGAGCGGTCGCCTCGGTCATCGGGCTCTTCCTCGGGCTTCTGCTCGCCAAGGGCCTCTTCCAACTCTTCGACGCCGTCGGCTTCACGCTCCCGAACTCGGGACTCGTCTTCGAGCCGCGGACGATCGCCGTCGCGCTCGCAGCCGGGGTTCTCGTGACGTTCCTCGCGAGTGTCTACCCAGGCTTCCGCGCGACGATGGTCCCGCCGATCGCGGCCGTTCGCGAGGGCGCGATCCTGCCCGACGAGCCGCTCGATCGCATCAGAAGCACGCTGGCAGGAGCGCTGATGACCGGCGTCGGAGTGATCGTCGGCGTCGTCGCCATCACGACGACGCCCGGGAACTCGCTCGTCAGCGCACTGGTGGCGGTGCTCGGCCTGCTCCTGACCCTCTTCGGCTGCGCTCTGTTTCCATCGCGCACGCTGGGCGCGCTCGCGTCGTGCGGGCTCGGTTTCGCTGCACTGGTCTACGGGCTGTTCGTTCCGGGCCTCGGTACGACGAGCGTGCTGCTCTGGATGGGCGTCGGCGTGTTGCTCGTGTTCTTCGGCGTCGCTCGCGTCACGACCCGACTTATCCCGAGCCTGGCGGCCTTCATGTCGCCGATCGCGCGCTGGTCGGTCTTCGCGCTGCTCGTGCTCTTCTGGCCGTTCTTCACGCTTCCGTACTGGCTCCTTCGCTACGGCGCCTGGGGGCGGGGCCCTGGGGCCAAGCGCGTACTCGCCTTCGTCGGCGGCGCGCTCTTCAACCCGTTGATCCTCGCGATCGTTCTCGTGATGTGGCTGCGTAAGGCGGTCAGTCGCTGGGAGCCGGAGTGGCCGGCTGAGTTTCCAGGCGTCATCCCGGACCGGTCGACGACCCGGATCGGCAGCGAGAACGCCCGGCGCAATCCGCAGCGAACGGCCTCGACCGCGGCTGCACTGATGATCGGGCTCGCGCTCGTGACGCTCGTCGCCACGCTCGCGGCCGGAATCATCGCGTCGTTCGAAGGGGCGGTCAACGACCTCTGGAAGACGTCTGACTCCGACTACGCGACCACCGCGCAGAATAACTTCTCACCCATCCCGGTCGACGCCGCGAACGCCGCGGCGGAGGCGCCGGGCGTCGTCGCGGTGATGAACGTCCGCACCGGCGAGGTGCGCGCCTTCGACGAGACGATCTTCGCGACTGCGGTCGACCCGACGGCGCGCGAACTGATCACTCTCAAGTGGAAGCAAGGCTCTCAGGACGTCATGGCCAGCCTCGGCACCGACGGCGTGTTCGTCGATGACGGGTACGCCGGCTCGAACGATCTCGTCGTGGGTTCGCCGATCGAGCTGACCTTCCCCAGCGGCGCGAAGGAGACCTATGTCGTCGAGGGGATCTTCGACCCACCGACCGGAGGCTCACCGTTCGGCAGCGTGACCCTCTCGACCGAGGCCTGGGACGCGAAGGTCGAGAACCCGCGCAACCTCTACACCTTCATCGCCATGGACGGCGACGTGAGTGACGCGAACACGCTCGTCCTCGAGGAGGCGCTCGCCGGCTTCCCGAACGGGAAGGTGCAGACGCGCCAGGAGTTCATCGACAACCAGATCTCGGGGTTGAAGTCCGTGCTCAACATCCTTTACGTCCTGCTCGCGCTGTCCGTGATCGTGAGCCTGTTCGGGATCGTGAACACGCTCGTGCTCACGGTGTTCGAGCGAACGCGGGAGATCGGGATGCTGCGCGCGATCGGGATGACGCGGCGCCAGGTGCGGCGGATGATCCGGCACGAGAGCGTGATCACGGCACTCATCGGGGCTGCGCTCGGGATCGTGCTCGGAATCGTGCTCGCGGCGCTGCTGATCGCCCGCGTGGACTTCCTCGTCTTCTCGTTCCCGACGCTCCAGGTGATCATCTTCGTGATTGCTGCGATCGTCGTCGGTCTCATCGCCGCGATCTTCCCGGCGCGCCGGGCCGCGAAGCTCGATCCGCTCCGGGCGATCGCGTACGAGTAGGGGCGAGGCTTGCCTCGCCCGGGTCAGCCCTCCGGCCGAGGCCGGCGAGCGACGCCGCTCAATTCGGCCGCAGCCGCTACCTCCGCTGCGACTTTCGGCGCGACAACGCGGTTGAACACGCTCGGCACGATGTACTCGGGGCCGAGCTCGTCGTCCGGGATGACCGCTGCGATCGCATGTGCCGCAGCGACCTCCATCTCACGCGTGATGGATCGCGCACGAACGTCGAGAGCCCCACGGAATACGCCAGGGAACGCAAGAACGTTGTTGATCTGATTCGGGTAGTCGGAGCGGCCTGTGGCGATCACGGCGGCGGCACCTTCGATCTCCTCGGGCATGACCTCCGGCGTTGGGTTCGCCATGGCGAAGACGATCGCGTCTTTCGCCATGGAGCGGATGCCGGCCGGGGTGACCGCTCCGGGAGCGGATAGCCCGATGAAGACGTCTGCCCCGGCGAGAACCTCGTCGGCGCTCCCTCGCTCTCCGTCCGGGTTCGTGCGCTCGGCGAAGGCCTCCTTGTGCGGCGCGAGTCCGGGGCGCCCGCGGTAGACCGCACCCTCGTGGTCGCATCCGACGAGCCTGCGGGCGCCGGCGGCAAGAAGCACGTCGGTCGTGGCGATCCCGGCCGCCCCGACGCCCGTCGTCACGATCTTTACGTCCTCGATGCGCTTGCCGACGACCTTGAGCGCGTTCACGAGGGCGGCCAGGACGACGATCGCGGTTCCGTGCTGGTCGTCGTGGAAGACGGGGATGTCGAGCTCTTCTCGGAGCCTCGACTCGATCTCGAAGCAGCGCGGCGCGGAGATGTCCTCGAGGTTGATCCCCCCGAAACCGGGCGCGATCGCCTTGCACACCGCGACGATCTCGCCGGCGTCCTTGGTGGCGAGGCAGATCGGCCAGGCGTCCACTCCCCCGAACTCCTTGAACAGGAGAGCTTTCCCTTCCATGACCGGCATCGCGGCCTCGGGCCCGATGTCCCCCAGCCCGAGGACGGCCGTCCCGTCGGAGACGACGGCGACCGTGTTCTGCTTGATCGTCAGGTTCCACGCTGACGACGGATCGTCGGCGATTGCCTGGGAGATGCGTGCGACTCCCGGCGTGTAGGCCATCGACAGGTCGTCTCGCGTCTTCAGAGGGATCTTGGAGCGGATCTCGATCTTCCCGCCGAGGTGCATCAGGAACGTTCGGTCGGAGACGCGCAGGACATCGACTCCGTCGACAGCTCGAGCCGCTTCGGCAATCCGATGGAGGTGCTCGTCGTCCGTCGCCGAGACCGTGACGTCGCGCACCTTGTGCCGGCGCTCGACGCGGACGATGTCGATCGAGCCGAGCGAGCCACCCACCTCTCCGATTGCCTCCGCCAGACGCGCGAAGGATCCCGGTGTGTCGTCGAGGCGTACGCGGAGCGTGGCGGAGAACGATGGTGATACGTGCGCCATTGGAGCTTCAGCCTATTCGGCTTCTCCGAGTCGGATGACGCCGTCCGTCGCCAGCGACGTAATCTCGTCCCCGGAGTAGCCCAGCTCCGCGAGCACTTCGGTGGAGTGCTCGCCGACGAGTGGAGGAGGCGAGCGATGTGCTGCGCGCTCCCCGTCGAACGAGAGCGGGAGCGCCGCGAGGCGAAGATCGGGGATCTGCGGGTGCGCGACGGCTTGCAGCATCTCGAGCGCGTTTGTCTGGGGTGCATTCACGACGTCGGCGACGTCCGCGACGGGTGCGGCCGGAACGCCGGCGGCCGTCAGCCGCTCCTGCCAATCTGCCGTGTCCCGCTCTCGCAGCCTGATGGAGAGCAGGGACACAAGCTCGTCGCGATTCCGCACCCGATCGGGGTTCGTGCGGAAGCGTGCGTCCGAGACGAGCTCGCTCACGCCGACGACTTCGCACAGCACCGAGAAGAGCCGGTCGTTGCCCCCAGCGATCATCAGCTCGCCGTCGCGGGTGGGGAAGACCTGGTACGGCGCCACCATCGGAAAGACGGTTCCCTGCCTCGACGGAACGGTGCCGTCTGCGAGGTAGCCGACGAGGTGGTATCCGATATAACCGAGCGCAGTCTCGTAGAGCGAGGTGTCGACGACCGCGCCCTCGCCCGTCCTCTCACGCTCGAGCAGCGCTGAGACGATCCCGAGCGCCGACCACATCCCGGTGCCCATGTCGATGAGAGACGAGCCGACTCGAACGCCAGGACGGCCGGGCTCTCCCGTCATGCTGATGAGACCGCCGGCGGCCTGCATCAGTGCGTCGTAGCCTGGCTCACTCGAGAGCGGGCCTACGTGTCCGTACGCGCCGACGGAGCAGTAGACCAGCCGCGGATTGCGCGCTCGGGCTGCCTCGGCCCCGAGCCCCATGCGCTCGGCAAGCCCGGGCCGGAGGCTCTGCAGGAAGACATCGGCGTCGTCGGCCAGCCGTCGCACGATCTCCCGCCCACGCTCGTCCGCGAGCGACACGGCCAGCGAGCGCTTGCCCGCGTTCACCGACAGGAACATCGCGCTCTCGCCGTTCCAGAACGGCGGGCCCCAGGCGCGGCCGTCGTCGCCTGTATCGGGCCGCTCGACCTTGACGACCTCGGCCCCGAGCGCCGCGAGGATCTCCGCGCAGTACGGCCCGGCGATCGAGGTGGTCACGTCGACGACCTTCATGCCCGTGAGGGGGAGGATCGGCACCGACCAATCATCACGCTCTGCGAGGATGGGCGCGTGCCCAACTGGCTCGACTTCGACCAGATCGCCGAATGGGTCTCGGGCTCCTCGTGGAGCTACTTCGTGATCTTCATCGTCGCGGTGATCGACGCGTTCTTCCCGCTCGTGCCCAGCGAGACCGTTCTCGTGATCGGCGGGAGCTTCGCCGCGTCAGGCGACCTCAACCTGTTGTTCGTCATCCTCGCGGGCGCAGCTGGTGCGATCCTGGGCGACAACATCTCGTACGGGATCGGAACGCTCGTCGGCGAGAGGACGGTGAAGCGCTGGTTCCGGAGCGAGAAGGCGCACAAGCGGCTCGAGTGGGCCGAGCGCACGCTCGACGAGCGCGGCGCGTACATCATCATCATCGCCCGCTTCATTCCGGGCGGCCGCACGGCCGTCACTTTCTCAGCCGGCTACATCCCGACGTTCCCGTGGCGCCGCTTCATCGTCTACGACATCGTGGCGGGCGTCATCTGGGCTACGTACGCAGCTCTCCTGGGCTACTTCGGCGGCAAGACGTTCTATGGCGTTCTCCTCGCGCTCGGCATTGCGCTCAGTCTGGGCCTCGCGGTCGAGATGATCCGCCACTTCCGCGCGCGACGCGGGCGCGCTGCCAGCTGAGCGCGGGTCAGTCCGCGGCTTTGCTGCGGCCGTGGACGCCGAGCGCCTTCAGGTCGCGGTACGCGATTGCGGCCGCGAGCGCGAACACGAGGATCGCAAGGCCACCGTGGAAACCGTGGATCCAGCCGCTCCCGTTCTTGCTCGGATCCTCGATGTCGCCGAGGAAGAAGATCTGGATCGTGCCGAGAATCGGCAATGCGATCGAAACCGCGGCCTTCCGCCACACGCCCCAGTACGCGACGAGACCGGAGATCAGCACGACGATCTCGAGGAGCCAGATGATGCTCCCCACACCACGGTGGGCGTCGAGCGCGTCCTCCGCGCCGAAGATCCAGGAGGCGATGAAGTAGACCTGAAGAATGACCCCGATCGCCACGAGCGACGCCGCGAGCGAGCTGATCCAAAGGAAGACGCGCTTCACCGTCGGGCATCCTCCCGTATCGCGCTGGTCCAGTCAACCTGCGCTTGCAGCTTGCCTCGCGCACTGAAAGGATCGCGCGATGGCGAAAATTCTCGTTCACATCACGTGCGGCCCGGAGAGCCCGACCAAAGCGGCGCTCGGGTTCCTCGTGGCC
>JAERMP010000311.1 GCA_016844515.1 Thermoleophilia bacterium
TCCCGTCGCGCCCCCGAGCGGCCAGCTCACGCCCCGGAGCCGGCGATCTCGTGGCATCGATCATCCAACGGACTCGACGCAGACTGGTCCGTGATCGGTACAGTTTCTGAACCAACTACGGCAACCGTACGAAAGCGAGAACCGTGAGCGAGAACGAGATTCGATTGCTGCTCGTCCCTCTGGAAGACCTCATCGTCTTCCCGAACATGAACGTCACCCTCACCGTCGAGGTCGGCGACGAAGAACGTGTGCTGCTCGTGCCCAAGCACGACGACGGGTACACGAAGGTCGGAACGGTGGCCGAGGTGACCGATCGGATCCGGCTCCCGGGCGGGGGTCGCGCTGTCGCGCTCAACGGCCTCCACCGCGGCATCGCCGGCGCTGCCGTGACCGACGCCCAGGGACGCCTGTTCGTCGAGGTCGAGGAGCGTCCCGACGAGTCAACCGACGGGACGACCCGCGAGCTCGAGCGCGAGTATCGCGCCGTTGTCGAGGAGATCCTCGAGCTTCGTGGCGACGACGGGCGCATCGCCGCTTTCGTGCGCTCGATCACCGAGCCGGGCGCGCTCGCCGACACCTCTGGCTACTCGCCGGACCTGACGTTCGATCAGAAGGTTCAGCTCCTCGAGACCGTCGACGTCCGCGAGCGGCTCGAGCTCGCCCTCGAGCTCCAGCGTGAGCGGCTCGCGCTGATGCAGGTCCGTAAGCGGATCCAGGATGACGTCGAGTCCGGCGTCGAGAAGCAGCAGCGTGAGTTCATCCTCCGCCGGCAGCTCGACTCCATCCGCAAGGAGCTCGGTGAGGACGAGGCGTCCGTCATCGAGGAGTATCGGACGAAGATCACCGAGGCCGAGATGCCCGAGAACGTTCTCGAGCAGGCGGAGCGCGAGCTCTCGCGGCTCGAGCGGATGGGCGACCAGACGCCCGAGGCCACGGTGATTCGCAACTACCTCGATTGGCTGCTCGCGGTGCCGTGGAGCAAGCGCTCCGAGGAGCGCCTCGATCCGAAGTACACACGCGAGGTTCTCGACTCCGACCACGCGGGCCTCGACGACGTCAAGGACCGCATCGTCGAGTACATCGCCGTGGCGAAGCTCCGCAAGGAGCGGGGGATCGAGGAGGACAAGCGCTCCGGAGCGATCCTCACGCTCATCGGCCCCCCCGGAACGGGGAAGACGTCGATCGGCGAGTCCATTGCGCGCGCGACCGGGCGCGAGTTCGTCCGGATGTCGCTCGGCGGTATCCGGGACGAGGCCGAGATCCGCGGACACCGCCGGACGTACATCGGCGCGCTTCCGGGCCGGCTCGTCCGGGCGCTCCGCGATGCGGGGACGATGAATCCGGTGATCATGCTCGACGAGGTCGACAAGGTCGGCGCCGACTGGCGCGGCGATCCCTCGTCGGCGCTGCTCGAAGTGCTCGACCCGGCGCAGAACCATTCCTTCCGCGACCACTACCTCGATGTCGAGCTCGACCTCTCCGAGGTCGTCTTCATCGCGACGGGGAACATGGCCGAGACCATTCCGGGAGCGCTCCTCGACCGGATGGAGGTGATCCGGTTCGACGGGTACACGACCGACGAGAAGGTCGCTATCGCCCGCGACTACCTGTGGCCGCGGCAACGAGAGCGGAACGGACTGCGCGAGGACGAGGTATCGATCCCGGACGACGCCATCGAGCTCGTCGTCACGGAGTACACGCGCGAGGCGGGTGTCCGCCAGCTCGAGCGCGAGCTCGGAACCGTCCTTCGCAAGACCGCGACGACGATCGCATCCGAGGCAGCCGAACCACCCGTCGCGATCGACGAAGCGGCTGTGCGCGAGGCTCTCGGTCGCCAGAAGGTGTTTCGCGAGACCGCGGAGCGGACTGCCGTGCCGGGCGTTGCGACCGGGCTCGCTGCGACCATGGCCGGCGGGGACGTGCTCTTCATCGAGGCGACGTCGCACAAGGACGGCGACAAGCTGGTCCTCACGGGTCAGCTCGGCGACGTGATGAAGGAGTCGGCGCAGATCGCGATCTCG
The DNA here is from genome assembly GCA_016844515.1 of Thermoleophilia bacterium. Next base: position 2,022 of record JAERMP010000311.1, read on the forward strand.
GCCGTGCGTGCGTTGGCGATGCAGCTCGGAATCGAGGAGGAGGCCTTCGAAAACCGCGCGTTCCACGTGCACGTGCCTGCGGGCGCGATCCCCAAGGACGGGCCGAGCGCGGGCATCACGATGGCGACCGCCATTGCGTCTCTCCTTACCGGGCGGCCGGTGAAGCACACCGTCGGCATGACCGGCGAGATCACTCTTCAGGGGCGTGTCCTGCCGATCGGCGGGCTGAAGCAAAAGGTGCTCGCCGCCCACGCGGCCGGAATCACCGACGTGATCATCCCAGAGCGGAACCGGGCCGACTTGGACGACATCCCGGAGATGGTGAAGGACGACGTCACTTTCCACCCGGTGATGTCCATCGCCGAGGTGCTGAGTCTCGCGCTCGAGGAGAAGCCGGTGCAGTCGAGTGTCTCGGTGTAGGCACGGGAGCCCCGTTCCCGAGGACGTTCGCCGTGCGGCGGACCTCCTCGAGCGACGCTACGCCGTCTCCATCCTCTATGCCTCGTACCACGGCTGCACGCGTTTCGGGGAGTTCCGCCAGGCACTCGGCACGATCCCGCCGG
>JAERMP010000312.1 GCA_016844515.1 Thermoleophilia bacterium
CGCCGTACCGAGCATGGTCTGAACGACGAGCTGCGTCGAGATCTCGCGCGCAAGACCGAGGAGGATCCCCGCCTCGATCATCGACTCAGCCACGAGCGCGAAGTACGCAGGCCCGGAGCCGGAGACGGCCGTGATCGCGTCCATCGACGCCTCCGAGACGCGCACGACTGCTCCGAGGTGCGCAAGCGCTTCTTCCGCGAGATCGAGATGCTCGTCTCCTGCATGAGCGCCTGCGCAGAGCCCCGCGATTCCTTCGTGGACGGTCGAGGGCGTGTTCGGCATCGCGCGGACGACGGGGACTCCGGGTGAGAGCCGGCTCTCGATCCTCGCGGTGGGGATCGCGGCCGCGACGGACAGCACCGTCTGCTCGGGCAGGATGAGCCCGCCGACCTCGCCGAGAAGCGCGTCGATGTCCTGCGGCTTGACGGAGATCACGACGAGAGCAGCGCCTGCCGCCGCGTCATGGTTCGAGAGCGTTGCCTCGACGCCGTGGCGCTCGCGGAGCTCTGCGACGCGCTCGGCGCGGCGACCTGTTGCGGCGATCTCGCTAGGCTCGCGCCAGCCCGACGAGAGCAATCCCGAGATCAGCGATTCGCCGATGCGTCCCGCTCCGAGGATCGCGATCTTGCGCGCGTCGACCATTGGCGAAGTGTAAGGCGGGCCGCTATGCAGCGCGGGTCGCGCGGGCGCGGACGAGGCGGGCTCGATCCATGCTCGCTCCTGGGATCAGACCTCGTTTGAACCCCTGAAGCAGGAACACGCTCGCGAGCCCTTGCCACTCGCCGTACGGCTCGAGCAGCTCCGTTGTCTCCTCCGGCTCGGGCCACCGCCCGCGCAGCGAAGCCAGTAGCTTCACGAGCCCGAGGTCGGCGACGAGGCCTGCGTCATAGCGGCCGAGACCCTGGAGCGAGATCACACCCACGGTCCACGGGCCAACCCCGCGTTCGCGCGCAAGGCGGGCCAGTGCCGTTTCTCGCGACTGCTTCAGCGATTCGAGATCGAGCGTGCGGACGAGCCGCGTCAGCGTGTTTGCTCGACTCCCGGCAAGCCCACAGCGGGCGAACGCTGCGGGCGACATCCGGGCAAGCGCCTCGCGTGTCGGCGGATCCTCGCCGCTGGATCTGATCACCGTTCGTTCGATCTCGAGCGCGCGACCGGCTTGGATGAGCTGTCCGCAGATCGCGCGCAGCGTTGCGTGCGCGACTGTCGCCTTCCGTCGCGGGCGAAGCCCGCGGAGAGCGCGCGTCGACGGGCCGAGCAGAGGGTCCCGCGAGTAGCGCCGATGGAACTCGGTCGTGTCGTCGTCGAGCGCGAGCATGAATCGCGCCTCGTCGATCGCGCGCTCGCATGAGGCTCGCACGAGAATGCGCCCGTCTTGGAGCTGAACCGCGGCGGCCCAGCGCCCGTCGGGCATTCGCCCTTTCCATGCTGCCCCGGCGGTCAGCTTCAGCGAGTAGATACCAGCCGGCTCGAGCGTCGCTTCGACCACCACGGCAGCCTACTGGCGTCCGCGGACCGGATACTTACGCGGTGCGGCTCGTCGATCAGGTCTCCCTGCGCTCCCGCAGGCGAAAGCTCAGGCTCTTCCTCGAGCAGCTCCATCCGACCGCGGAGACCTCGGTCCTCGACGTGGGAGCGGACGAGCTCGCGTTCGGTGAGGGCGACGGCTGCGGGACACTCAACTTCTTCGAGGAGCACTACCTCTGGCCCGAGAGGATCACTGCACTCGGTCTTCAGGATGGCACCGGCTTTCGCGCCCGCTACCCGGGCATCCAGTACGTGCAAGGTGACGCATGCGCGCTCCCGTTCGCGGACGGCGAGTTCGACATCGTGTTCTCGAACGCCGTCATCGAGCACGTCGGCGACCGCGAGCGTCAGCGGCAACTGGTCGCGGAAGCGATCCGCGTGGGCCGGCGTGTGTTCATCACGACACCGAACCGTCGCTTCCCGGTCGAGGTGCACACGCGCCTTCCCGTCGTGCACTGGCTCCCCGATCGACTGGCGCACCCTGTGTATCGCACTGTCGGAAAGGGCTTCGCGACCGAAGTCCACCTGCTCTCCAAGAGCACCTTCGAAGCGCTCTTCCCCGGGCGCGTCCGTATCGTCAACCTCGGGTTGACCCTGGTGGCGATCGTCGATTAGCGCGCAGCGCTTCATCGGTATCGCCGTCGCCGTCCTCGTCGTCGGCCTCGCATTGCACAACGTCGCGATGGCCCAGCTCTGGGATCTCGGCGTACGTGGGACGACACTTGATCTGTTCGCGGCCTGGAAGGAAGGACTCCTCCTCGTTGCGCTCGTCGTGGTCGCGTGGAAGGTGCGCCGATTGCCTGCCGTCAGGGCTGCGGACGTGCTTGCGGCGACCTACGCGATCGTGATCGTCGTCTACTGGGTCCTCCCTCAGAGCTGGCTCGACGGCGAGGCCACGACGCGCGGGGAGCTGCTCGCGCTACGCCACCATCTCTTCCCGGTCGCCGCCTATGCGTTCGGCAGGCTTGCCTCGATCGCGTGGTCCGAGCGGGGCAGGCTTGGAGGCCTCATCGCGCTGACGGCGGTCGTCGTCGCGGTAGTCGGTCTCGTCGATCT
>JAERMP010000124.1 GCA_016844515.1 Thermoleophilia bacterium
GGCGCTCGGCGAGCAGGGTGAACCGCGTGTTCCCACGCGCCCAGATCTTCTCGGGAAGTTTCGTCGCCTTCACGCACGGCACCAACGACGCCCAGAAGACGATGGGGATCATCGCGCTGGCCCTGATCTCGACCGGGCACCTGAACGCGGAAGAGTTCGACGTCCCGTTCTGGGTCATCGCCACCTCGGCCACGGCGATGGCGCTCGGCACCTATGCCGGCGGCTGGCGGATCATCAGGACGATGGGAACGCGAATCGCGAAGATCGACCCGCCGCAGGGATTCGCTGCGCAGACCGCCTGCGCCGGAATCCTGTGGACGACCGCGCACTTCGGCTTTCCGGTGTCGACCACTCAGACGATCTCCGGCTGCGTCGTCGGTGCCGGAGCGAGCAAGGGCTTTTTCGCAGTCCGCTGGGGAATCGCCGGGAACATCGTCTTCGCCTGGATCCTGACGCTCCCAGCGGCAGGGCTCGTCGGTGCGTCGATGGAGGTCGTCACGCGGATGCCCGCGGGCGACCTGATCGTCTTCCTCCTCGCGGGGGCGATCGCGGCGGCGGCGTTCCTGGGCCGCCGGTACGAGACACGGCGGCTGCTGCCGGCGCCCGCCTAGAGCTGGGGCGTGCACTCCGCCGATTCCGGCCGTTCACTCGACCGTAACGCGCAGAGAAGCGCTGCCGATACAGAATGTCGAGATGGCAACGCGGATTCGCAGTGAGCCGACCGAGCATCTGCTCAACCGAGAGCTCTCACAACTGGACTTCCACGCTCGCGTCCTGGAGCTCGCGGAGGACGATTCCCTGCCACTGCTCGAGCGAGTCAAGTTCTGCGCGATCTTCGCGTCCAACATCGACGAGTTCTTCCAGGTGCGCGTCGCAGGGCTCCTCGGCCAGGCGGAGTCGGGGCTTGCGATGCTGTCGCCGGACGGCCTCACGCCACAACAGACGCTCGCGCGCATCCGCGAGCGCGTCCTCGACCTGATCGCCCGTCAGTCGCGGCTGTGGAAGAAGGAGCTGCGCCCGGCTCTCGCGGACGAGGGAGTCGTCGTCGGTGGGATCGAGGACTGCACCGACAAGGAGCTCAAACGGCTGGAGAAACACTTCCAGCGGGAGATCTACCCGGTGCTCACTCCGCTCGCGGTCGGTCCGGGCCAGCCGTTTCCCTACATCTCCGGCCTGTCGCTCTCGCTCGCCGTGTTCGCCGCGGACCCAGAGACTCAGGAGGAGCGCTTCGCCCGCGTGAAGATCCCCGAGGGACTGCCACGCTTCATCGAGATCGGCAAGCGGGGCCTCTTCGTTCCGCTCGAGCAGGTCATTGCGCACTTCCTCCCGACGCTTTTCCCCGGTGCGGCGATCGTCGAGCGGGCCGCATTCCGGGTGACGAGGGATGCAGACTTCGAGGTATCCGACGACGCAGCCGATCTGCTCGAGGCCGTCGAGAGCCAGCTTCGCAAGCGCCGGTTCGGTGATGTCGTTCGCGTCGAGGTGAGCGCATCGGCGTCGGCCGAGATGGTCTCGCGCCTGACCCACGGCCTCGGCGCCGACGAGACCCAGATCTACCGGATCGAAAGCCCTCTCGACCTCGCCGAGCTGATGGAGCTCATGGCGCTCGACCGCCCGGATCTCAAACCGGAACCGTGGGTTCCGGTCGTCCCACCCCGGTTCGTCGACTCTCAGGGCGAGCTCCCCCGCATCTTCGACGAGATCCGTCGTGGAGACATCGCGGTCCATCAGCCGTACGAGTCCTTTCGGGCGAGCTTCGAGGTCTTCGCACAGGCGGCTGTTCAGGACCGCGACGTGATCGCGATGAAGACCGCGGTCTATCGGACGAGCGACGACAGCGCGCTCGTGGGATCCCTCATCCAGTGCGCCGAGGACGGCAAGCAGGCCGTGTGCCTCGTGGAGCTGAAGGCGCGCTTCGACGAGCGCCGGAACATCGAGTGGTCACGCGCACTCGAGCAGGCGGGCGTTCACGTCGTCCACGGCTTCTCGGATCTCAAGATCCACGCGAAGATGACGCTGATCGTGCGTCGCGAGGGCAAGGAACTGCGGCGGTACGCACACATCGGCACCGGCAACTACCACGCCGCCACCGCCCGACTCTACGAGGACGTCGGGATCTTCACGGCCGACGAGGAGATCGCGGCCGATGTCGCCGATCTCTTCAACTTCATCACCGGATTTGGGCGGCCGCAGCGATTCCGCAAGCTGCTCGTCGCCCCGTTCACCCTCCGCACTGGGCTGGTCGACGAGATCCGCGCCGTTGCAGCGGCTGCTGCCGACGGGAAGGCTGCCAGTATTCGGCTCAAGGTGAACCACCTCGTCGATCCGGGGATCGTCGAGGAGCTGTACGCCGCATCTCAGGCCGGAGCGAGTATCGACGTGATTGCCAGAACCACGTGCGCACTCCGCCCCGGGGTCGCCGGGCTCTCGGAGAACATCCGCGTGCGGTCGATCGTCGGCCACTTCCTGGAGCACAGCCGCATCTACGCATTCGAGGCAGGGGATCGTGCGACGACGTACATCGGTAGTCCGGATCTCATGACGCGAAACCTCGACCACCGGATCGAGGTGCTCGTGCCGGTTGATAACGGGCGCGTCCGGCAGGACGTTCACGCGCTGCTCGACAGCGCGCTCGCAGACGACACGAACGCATGGCTGCTCGCATCGGACGGGACGTGGACGCGTGCGAGCGCCGGCGACAAGCCGCACTCGCACCACTCGTCGATGGGGCGGCGTGCGATCACACGCGCGCGACGCCGGGCTCGTGAGCGCCGCGGCGTCTAGTGCTCCGTTCATGACACATGGGTGAGCGGCCCGAGGTCCTGTTCGTCTGTGTTCACAACGCTGGCCGCAGCCAGATGGCGGCGGGCCTGCTGACGCTTCGCTCGAGTGGGCAGATCGAGGTTCGCTCGGCAGGGTCGGACCCGGCCGACCACGTGAACCCGCTCGCCATCGAGGCAATGTCCGAGCTCGGTGTCGACCTCGCGGAGGCGTTCCCGAAACGTCTCACCGCCGAGGCCGTGCGTGCCGCGGACGTGGTCATCACGATGGGGTGTGGCGACGCGTGCCCGATCTATCCGGGCAAGCGCTACGAAGACTGGCAGGTAGACGATCCGTCGCTGGCGTCGTCGCTCGAGGAGGTGCGGCAGATCCGAGACGACATCGACGCGCGCGTCCAGCGCCTGCTTGCTGATCTGGCACAAACACAGAGGGGCGGCCAGATGGCCACCCTGAATTGTCGTACATGACCGAAGTCCGCTCACGCGAACTCCGGTCACACGAAGACCCCTAAAGGCGGCCGCTTCGCGGCCGCTGCCCTCGTCTTTTCACATCAGGGATCTAGTTTGGGTCGGCGGCCTTCACGGCAAGCGCGAAGTTCGTCCGCGCTCGCTTGAGCTGTGCCTTGGTGAGCGGCACGAAATCCGCGCGAGTCGCGATGCGAGCCTCGTTGTCGAAGATGTAGTCGAGGAACGCCTGCACTTCTTTGCGCGTGAAGGACGACCCCTTCGCGTAGATGAAGAGCGGTCGTGCGAGCGGCTTGTACGAGCCCGACTGGACGCTGTCGATGCCGGGCGTGACGCACTGCCCGGTCTTCGGGTTGCGGATCTGGACAGCGTTCAGTCGGCTCTTGTTCTCCTCGTAGTAGGAGAAGCCGAAGTAGCCCATCCCACCCCGCTCGCCGGAGACGCCCTGGACGAGCACGTTGTCGTCCTCGGAAGCCTGGTAGTCGGAGCGGCTGCGCTTGGACTTGCCGTTGATGGCCTCGGTGAAGTAGTCAAACGTCCCCGAGTCGGTTCCGGGGCCGAACAGCTTGAGCGGAACGTCCGGGAAGCCGGCGCGGACGTCCTTCCAGTTCGACACCTTCGAGCCCTGATCCCAGATCTTCTTCAGCTCCTCGACGGAGAGGCACTTCGCCCAGGTGTTCTGCTGGTTGACGACGACAGTCAGCGCGTCGTTCGCGACGGTGAAGGCGCGCCAGGAGCCGATGTTCGAGTCCTTGCAAGCCTGCGCCTCGGAGATCTTCATTGGGCGCGAGGCGTCCGAGAGGTCGATCTCGCCCTTGCAGAAGCGCTGAAAGCCACCGCCGGTGCCGGAGATGCCGACCGTGACCTTTACGCCGCTCGCTCCCGCTTTGCGGAACAGCTCCGCGGCTGCAGTCGTATACGGGCCGACAGTGGATGACCCGTCGGCGGTTACCGAGCCCTTGAGGGCCTTGAGGTTGTATGTCGGGTTCTGCGTCGACGCCCCGACCGCGACGGACGCGACTGCAAGGCAGGCGACGGCCCCCGCGCCGATCGCGGCGCCGCGACGTCTGAGTGAAAGCTTCATCGTGTGTCCCATCTCCTCGTTTCGATTGCCCTAGCGAGGCGATGGTCGCCGCCGTGGTTCCGACGGTGGGCTCAGATGAGGTGAACTCCCGGTGGCGGGGTGGTGAACGCCGCTATTCGAGTGTGAGTCGGGTCTGGCTCAAGCCAGACCCCAACGGCACTAATGCGAGGCGTCGGTGAACTCGGCGAACTCGCCGGTCACGAGGAACGCGGTCTGCTCACCGATGTCGACCGCGTTGTCTCCGATCCGCTCGAAGCAGCGGGCAACGGTGATCTGGCGCATTCCCCACTCGAGCGCCTCGACGTCGTGCACGTAGCCGAGTACTTCCTGGAAGACCTGTCGGTTCGCCCGGTCGACGAGGTCATCGAGAGCGTGCAAACCACGAGCCTGAGCCACATCGCGGGTGGCGAATGCGGTCAGCGACACCTTGACCATCTCGGCGCAGCGCTCACCCATGTCGACGAGGCCTTCGACGACGGTCGTGCGCGTGTCGAGATGGCTCGAGAGCTTGGTCAGCTTCGCGATCGTCACGCACTGGTCGCCCATTCGTTCCACGTGAAGACCGGAGTGCAGGAGCGCGAGAACGAGACGTAGGTCGCCCGCGACCGGTGTCTGGCGCGCCAGCACGAGCTCGATCTGCTTCTCGAGGGCGTGATACCGGTCGTCGATCTCGTCGTCGAATGCGATGACCTCGTCGCACAGCTCGACGTCCTGCGTGCGTAGCGCGTCGATGACACCGCGGATCGACCGGACGACGATCTCGCCCGCCTCCTGGAACCCTGCTTCGAGGGCATCCAGCTCTGCCTGGAACTCGACTCTCATCCGAACCGCCCCGTGACGTAGTCCTCCGTCCGCTTGTCGGACGGTGTGGTGAAGATCTTCGTGGTCGCGTCGTACTCGACGAGTATGCCCCGGCGCCCGCTCCCGTCCTCTTCGACGATGACGCTGAAGAACGCCGTCATGTCTGCGACACGCGCCGCCTGCTGCATGTTGTGGGTAACGATGATGATCGTGTACTCGCGCTTCAACTCGTGCATCAGGTCTTCGATTCGGGCGGTCGAGATGGGGTCGAGCGCGGAAGCAGGCTCGTCCATCAGGATCACGTCGGGCTCGACCGCGAGCGCCCGCGCGATGCAGAGGCGCTGCTGCTGTCCGCCCGAGAGGCCGAGTGCGCCGTCCTTGAGCCGATCCTTCACCTCGTCCCAGAGTGCGGCGTTGTGGAGGGCTTGCTCGACGCGTTCGTCCAGCGAGCCTTTCATTCCCAGCACACGCGGTCCGAAGGCGATGTTGTCGTAGATCGACTTCGGGAACGGGTTCGGCTTCTGGAACACCATCCCGATCCGCCGGCGGATCTCGACGGCGTCGACGTCGCGACTGTACAGATCCTCACCGTGATAGAGGACATTGCCGGAGACCCTGGCGCCGGGAATGAGGTCGTTCATTCGGTTGAAGCAGCGGATGAACGTGCTCTTCCCGCACCCCGACGGGCCGATGAACGCGGTCACCGTGTTTCGGTGCACGGCGATCGACACGTCTTCTAGAGCCGTCGTGCCGCCGTAGGAGACGCTGAGGTCGGACACCGAGAAGACCTTCTCGCGGCTCTCGACCTCGGAGCGCTCGAGCCCGTGCGAGACCTCGGCGATGCGACTGCTATCTATGCGCGGAACTTCCATCTGGATCATTTACCTCACCACTGTTTGCGATAGCGATTGCGGAGAAAGATTGCGACTGCATTCATGCTGAGCACGATCACGAGCAGGACGATCGCGGCGGCTGCTGCCAACGTCTGGAAGCCGGGGTCGGGCTGCTTGGTCCAGTTGTAGATCTGCACGGGAAGCGCTGTGTACGGGCCGAAAAGCGACGGGTTGAACGCGACGTACGTGATGGCGCCGACCATGATCAACGGCGCCGTCTCGCCCACCGCACGGGAGAGCGCGAGGATCGAGCCCGTGGCGATGCCCGGGATCGAGGCCGGCAAGACCTGGCGCCACACGACCTGCCACTTCGTCGCGCCGAGTGCGAAAGCGCCCTGGCGAATCGAGTCCGGTACCGCACGGATGGCCTCACGTGAGGCAACGACCACCGTTGGCAGCACGACCAGCGTCAGGATGAGCCCTCCGGCGAGGACGACTCGACCGACGCCGATTCCGCGAACGATGAACGCCAGCCCGAGGATCCCATACACGATCGCCGGAACAGCGGCGAGGTTCTGGATGTTGACCTCGATAGCACGGTTCCACCACCGTTCGCGATCGGCGTACTCCTCGAGGTAGATGGCGGTAAGCACGCCGATCGGAACCGAGAACAAGAGCACGAGCAGCCCGAGATAGAGGGTGGCGAGGATCGCCGGGCGCGCTCCAGCCTCCCCCGGCTCCGTCGACGGAAGGCCCGTCAGGAGTTGCTGGCTGAGTGCAGGCCACCCCGTGATGATCGTGTCGGCGAGAAGCACCACCAGCGTGCCGAACGCGACGAACATGCAC
>JAERMP010000125.1 GCA_016844515.1 Thermoleophilia bacterium
GTTCAAGAGGAGTGGGCGCTGTGGGTTGGCGTGGCGCTCCTTGTGCCATTTGTCGTGATCGTGACACGCGACGCCAGACAGGGCGGTTACCGCGACGACGGCCGTTCCTACGGCGACGATGGCATCTACGGACCGCCGTAGCACTTTCACCCCACCTCGTGCGTGTCGTGACGACACACTTCCCGTCACAGGGTGTCATTGTCAGCCGCGTCAGGCGCGGGAGATGTAACGACCTTCCCGCGGATCGACCTTGATCCGCTCACCGCGGTCGACGAAGAGCGGCACCTGGACGACGGCGCCCGTCTCGAGGGTCGCCGGCTTCGTCACGTTCGAGACGGTGTCACCGCGCACCGCGGGCTCGGTCTCGGTCACCTCGAGCTCGACCGAAGCCGGCATCTGGAGCCCGGCGGGCTTGCCGTCCACCGCGAGCATCTGCACCGTGCTAGACGGAACGAGGTACTCCAACGCGTCGGCGACGTCTGCGCGCGCCAGCCCGAACTGGTCGAACGTCTCCTCGTCCATGAAGTGAGCCTCGGAGCCGTCGTCGTACATGAACTGGACGTTTCGCACCTCGGTGTGAACGCGCGCGAACTTCTCCCCGGCGCGAAACGTGCGATCGACGACCGCGCCCGAGTCGAGCGCCTTCATCTTCGTCCGCACGAACGCGCCGCCCTTGCCCGGCTTCACGTGCTGGAACTCGACGATGCGCCATACCGAGCCATCGAGCTCGATGTGCATCCCGTTTCGGAACTGGTTGGTGGAAACGGTCTCGGCCATGACAGCCGGCCAGTGTAGTTACTCGACGGTGAGAAGCTCCTTCGTGAACTGCGTCAGCCGCTCGCAACCGTCGTCGGTCACGAGCACGAGATCCTCGATCCGTCCCCGCCTCGAGCACGTCGGTCGACTCGGGGCGCAGCACCGGCGCCTCGTGGATCTGTAATCCAACGCCGTGGCCGAGACCGTGGCCATAGGCCCAGCCGAGGCCGACGGCCTCGATCGCCACCCGCGATGCGGCATCCGCAGCGCGCCCGTGAACGCCGGGGCGAACGGCCGCGAGGCCGGCGAGCTGCGCCTCGAGACAAAGCGCGTGCAGCTCCGACAGCCGATCCGGCACCTCTCCCACCGCCCACGTCCGCGTGCAGTCGGAGCAATACCCGTCGAGGACACACCCCGCGTCGATGGTGACGAGCACACCTGATTCAATGGGTCGGTCCCCCGGTACGGCGTGGGGTGACGACGCGGTTGAACTCCGAGCGGATTTGCTTCCACCCCGCGAGTTTGGGGTGCTGAGCGAAAGCGTCGTTGCTCCTGCAGCCACGACGGAGTCAAAGGACACACCCTCGGCTCCCGCCTCGCGGAAGCTCCGCTCGATCCACCAAGCGAGCTCGCGCTCGGTCCTCCCGGTGAAGCGCTCCTGGGCGAGCGCGGCGAAGATCTCGTCGGACAGCGCACTCGCGCCTCGTATCGAGGCGATCTCCGACTCGTCCTTCACGGCACGCAACGATTCGACGAGTCCCGACGATGGCACCGCCTCGACACCCGCATCGGCAAGCACGCGGTACCCCGCGTAGGGAAGGTGCGCTTCCTCGAAAGCGATGCGGCGTCCGCTCAGGTGCTCGCCTATGGCCGCCAGGAGGTTCCGAGCGGTCTCGACGAAGGTGACGCCATCGACCTCGCGCGCGCGAGCGGCGTAGCGGAAGTCCGTGAAGAGCGTCGCGCTCGCATCCGGCTCCACGAGCACAGCCGCATTGGAGCTCTGAAGTCCCGCGAGATAGCGGACGTTCGCCTGCCCGCCCAGCACGTACGGTGGCCCGGCGACGAGAAGCGGCTCATCGAGGAGCGCCGCCAGCCGCTCGATTCGTGTCACGCGCTCCGCTCTTCCGTGCCGACGAGGAGCTCGAGCGCCTCGCGGTAGCCGTCTGGCCCCTTGCCGATGATGCGCGCCGCGACGGAACCCTCGAGAACCGAGAAGCGCCGCCATTCCTCGCGCTCGAGGATGTTCGAGAGGTGCACCTCGACGACCGGCACCGTGAAGAGCTCCACGGCATCTCTGAGCGCCCAGGAGTAGTGCGACCAGGCGCCGGGATTGATGATCACACCGTCCGCCCATTCGTATGCCTCGTGGCACCAGTCGATGAACTCGCCCTCGTGGTTCGTCTGGCGACACCGGACCGTGCAGTCGAGCTGAAGCGCCCAATCGTAGAGGCGCGTCTCGAGCTCCGAGATTCCGAGACCGCCGTAGAGCTCGGGATCGCGACGACCGATCACATCGAGGTTGACGCCGTTGAGGACGAGAATTCGCACGTCCGCAACCTACGCGATCAAGGAGTCGAGAGCAGAGCGAACGACCTGCGGCTCGACCTCGACACCGAGCTGTGGCTTGCCGGGGGCTTCGAGGAGGACGAGTGTCGGTCGCCCGTCGTTCACTTTCTTGTCCCGTGCGAGTGCCGCCCAGGCTGCATCGCGGTCCACCTTCGCGAGGGTCGGGCGCAGGATCTCCTCAACCCGGCGCGCATCGTCATCCAGGCCGGAGATCCGAAGCGCTGCGAGCAGCCCCAGCGCCACCGCGTGACCGTGCGCCATCGAGTAGCCGGAGGCGGCCTCGAGCGCGTGCGCGAACGTGTGCCCGAGGTTGAGCTGGGCCCGCTCTCCGCGGTCGTGTGGATCGCGCAGGCAGATCGCGGCCTTGAAAGCCGCACACCGGCGAACCTGCTCGGAGGTCTCTAGCTCCCAGAGCGGCTCGCCCGCAAGCAGGCCGGTTTTCACCACCTCGGCGCGGCCGTTCTCGATCTCTGCCGCGGGAAGCGTCTCCAAGACCTTCGGGTCGACGATTGTGCGCGCTGGCCAGTGGAATGCACCTATGAGGTTCTTACCCTCCGGGAGATCGATCGCGGTCTTGCCGCCGATACCGCCATCAACCTGGGAGAGGAGAGTGGTGGGTGTCGAGACCCAAGGGACGCCGCGAAGGTACGTCGCAGCCACGAACCCTCCGATGTCGAGAGTTGAGCCGCCTCCGAGTGCGACGATCGTCCCGCTTCGTCCGGCTCGCAGCGCCGACCACAGCCGCTCCACTTCCGCCGCCGTCTTCGCACGCTCGCCGGCTGGCACGACGTGGAATCCGGCGATGCGCGCGCCCAGTGCATCCCGCACGCGTTGTCCATACAAGGTCTCGACATGCTCGTCCGCAACCAGCTCGACGGTGTCCGCTCCTGGCACGAGCTCGCCTATGCGACCGAGCGCGCCTTCGGATACTTCAACGCCCGCGGCAGCGAGTACTGCTCCGTCCAGATCACGTGCGCTCGCGTTCGCGACCTCGTACAGAGCACGCCTCGCCTCGAAGAGCGCCCGAAAGTCGTCAGGATCCTGCGCCAGCGGTCGCCTGCTTAGCGCGACCCGCTCCCAGGCTTCTTCGGGAGTCGTATCCAGATGGAGCGTGAACGCGCTCTCCTCGAGCGCCGCGCGAGTGGCTGCCGATGCGAGGCCTCCTCCGCCGAGCTCGATCACCAACGCTCGCTGTGCAAGGACATCAAGCGCCGCCCGCTCCTCCAGCTCACGAAACGCCGATTCACCGCGGGTCGCGAAGAGCTCTGCGATGCTGGATCCCGCGCGCTCCTCGACGACCTCGTCCGTCGACACGAACGATCGCCCGAGCCGCTCCGCGAGCACGGGGCCGAGCGTCGACTTCCCGGCGCCCATGAAGCCAACGAGCACGACGTGTCGATCGAGTGCGTTCAGGGTCTGCGCAGCCAGCGGATCCGCTCCAGGTACGCCGCGTGCGCGGCGATGAAGTCGGCGAGCGCGTCACCGCCGAACTTCTCCTTCGCCGCCCGCGCAAGCTCCCAGGCGACGGCGGCCTCCGCGACGACCGCGAGCGCCTCGACGGCCTGGACGTCGCTCCGCTCGACGAGCGCCTCGCCGGGCTCCCCGCTCTCGAGGTCGACCGAACGAAGGGGGCGCATGAGAGTGGGCAATGGCTTCATCGCAGCACGCACAACCACGGGCTCGCCGTTGGTGATGCCTCCCTCGATACCGCCCGCACGATTTGTATCTCGGCGGAGATCGGGCGCGATCTCATCGTGTGCCTCGGAGCCTCGCTTGCCGGCGAGCGCGAAGCCCTCCCCGATCTCGACGCCCTTCACCGCCTGGATCCCCATGAGCGCCGCTGCCAAGCGCGCGTCGAGGCGATCGCCCTTGCTTGCGTACGAGCCGAGTCCCGGGGGCACGCCTTCGGTGCGCACCTCGACGACTCCGCCTAACGTGTCTCGATCGGCGCGAGCCGCTTCCGTCGCCTGCCGCCAGGCCTCGTCCGTCGCTGCGCCGCCGATCTGCACCACGGCCCCAGCCACGGAGATGCCGATCTCGCCGAGCAACGCCTTGGCCACGGCTCCCGCTGCCACATGCACAGCGGTCTGACGAGCGCTCGCGCGCTCGAAAGCGTTACGAACGTCGTCGTGCCCGAACTTGAGCGTGCCGGCCAAATCGGCGTGGCCCGGCCGCGGAAGCGTGACAGGCGACGTCCCCTTTCCCGTCGGCTCTCCGGCGGGCGGCCAAGGACTCATCCCCCACGCCCAGTTCGCGTGATCCCGGTTGTGGATCACCAGCGCCAGTGGCGATCCGAGCGTCAAGCCATGGCGCAGTCCGGCGAGCACCTCGACCTGGTCCTGCTCGAGCTTCTGCCTGGGACTCCGCCCATAACCCTCCTGCCGTCGGCGGAGGTCGCGGTCGATCGCTTCGCGGTCGAGTCGCAAACCGGCCGGAAGCCCGGCCACGATCGCGACAAGCGCTGGCCCGTGCGATTCACCGGCGGTTACGAGCTCGAGCGTCACGTCCGCAAGCCTAGATGGCTGATCGGCAATTCCTCGTCGCGCGGGCGGTGGCTGAGACACACATCGCCGGATGACGCCGCCCGTCCTCGCCCGTATTCCCGCGCCAAGTAACAGACTGTTACTTGGCGGCAACGGCGGCGCGCATGGCGTCCACGGGAGCCGGCAACCCCGTCCAGAGCTCGAACGATGCGGCCCCCTGTGCAGCGAGGACGTCGAGCCCGCTGATGACGGTTGCTCCTGCTCGCCGCGCCGCCTCGGCGGTGGCCGTCTCCGGATAAGGGAGGTCGACGAGTGTCTGTCCGGCGTGGACACGTACCACCACCTCGTCGCGAGCGGATGTTGCGTTCACGACGAGGTCTGCGCCGTCGGTTTCCGGGGGCCAGTTGCCACGCCGCGAGAACTGCCGCGCATGCGGCAGCGCCTGAAGAAACGCCGTTGCTGCACCGCCGTCACCGAGGATCGCGGGGCGGTTGGTCGCGAGCCCGTCGAGAATGGCCGCATCGGTCGACCAGCCCGCGACTCGGTCGTCTGCGACAACGAGTGTGTTCACGGACGGTGCGTCGGTCTCACAGAGCGCGGCGACCGCAACCTTGTGCGGCGATGTGACGTTGGCGCCGACGAACCCAAGAGCCGCGAACCCGCGCACCGCGTCGGCCAGACGCTCGGGTGGTGTGGGAAGCGGAACGTATGCCCAGTCGAGCCCGAGTGCCGCGAAGGCTGCGTTCTGCATGCGTGGTGAGAGCGAGTGCTCGACCGGCCATCCGATCAAGCCAACGAGGCGCGTTGTTCCACGGATCACGGTCACGGCGGGAGTATGCGGCGCGCCCGAAGCCAGGCCGTCCTCAACAGCGAGATCAACCACCCCCAGGGGATCCCCCGATCCCTGTAGTCAGCGTATCGAGCAAATCATCACGGGTGGGAAACGCCTCCGTCACGAAACCGAACCAACCCCATCTCGACGGGCGCAGGCCGCCGCATCGGACCTCAGTCAACAGCCGAACCCGAACTCGCACTTCTTGCGAAAGAACTCCGACTCGCTCGCCGTGAAGAAGTGATGAACGCCGTCCGGCTTGCGGACGAAGAAGAGGTAGTCGACGCGCGCAGGATTCGCCGCCGCGCGCATCGACGCGAGCCCGGGATTCGAGATGGGCGTGGGCGGCAGCCCGAGCCGGCGGCGCGTGTTGTACGGATCGCGGCTCTCGAGGTCGGACTGCTTGAGCGGCTCCGTCCCGGGGACGTTGCGGCCGTACCGAATCGTCGCGTCGATCCCGAGCGGCATCCCGCGCCGCAGCCGGTTGTAGATGACCGCGGCAACAAGGCGCCGTTCCTCCGGCGCGACGGTCTCCTTCTCGATCATCGACGCGATGATGAGGACGTCGTACGGCGTCAGATTCTTCGACTTCGCGTACCGAAGGTCGACCTTCGTCCACTGTCGTTGAAATGCCTTGAGCTGATCGCCGACGAGCTCCGCTGACGACGTGTATTGGCTGAACTCGTACGTGGACGGGAAGAGGAACCCCTCGATCGACCGACCCTTCCAGTCCCGCAGGAACCCAGGCGGTGGATGCGCCCTCGCGCTCGCGCGCAGGTAACCAGTGCGGGTCAGTCGGGGCGTAACACCTCGCCTGTCGATCGCGATCTCGCGGACGGCCGCGACCCTGTCGGCCATCTCACGCCGTGTGAACCCTTCGGGGAAGATGATCCGAAGGCGCGCGAGGGGTGGCGTCGTCTCGACAGGCGGTGGCGGTGGATTCTCGTGCCGGCACCCGGCCAGCCCGAGCACGCCGAGCACGATCCCGATCGCCAACGCCCGGAGGCTCATCTCGCCCCCACCCATTCCAAGTAGCTCTCGAGAAGATATGCGGCTGCGCGGGCATCCTCGGGCGCTTCTCCTTGATCCCTGGCGGCGAGGGCGGTCGTGAACCGCTCGTCGTATGTCTCCACCGGGACAGTGATCGCCTCGCGCAGCGCCCGCACGAACTCCTCGGTCACCTCCGCTTGGCTCCCCCGCTCTCCACGGAGCGTGAGCGGAAGCCCGACAACGACGTGCTCCGCCGCCTGCTCTTGCACGATCTGTCCAATCCTTGCCAGACCTTCGGGCGTCGCAGCGCGCTCGACTACGTCGAGCGGTCGCGCAATAGTTCCCGTCGCGTCGGAGACCGCGACACCGGTCCTCGCCGCGCCGTAGTCGAGCGCGAGCACTTTCACAGCGCAGACAGGATGAGCCGCTCGGCCTCGGCCAACGCCTCGGGGAGCTTGGCCGGATCCTTCCCGCCCGCACGAGCCAGCGTCGGCCGCCCGCCTCCGCCACCGCCGACGATCGCCGCTGCCTGGCGAACCACATCGGAGGCGCTCACGCGCTCAGCCACCGACGAGTCGAAGTTGGCGACCAGGTGCACCTTGCCGTCCTCGTGCGAGCCGAGGACGATCGCAGCCGGCGCGTGCTTTTGCTTGTACCGATCGGAGAGCTCGAGCAACGCGTCGGCATCGAGTCCCTCGAGAGGCTGGACGATGACATTGATGCCGCTCTCGGCACGAACATCCGGCTCCGGCACAGCGGATCGGATCGCCGGTGCGTCGGCCTTGCTCCGGGCGCCCTTGCGAAGCGTCTCGAGCTCAGCTCGCAGTGCTCCAAGCTCGCGCGAGCGTTCGTTCAAGACTGCCCAGGCGGACCCGGACGTCACGGCCTCGATGC
>JAERMP010000126.1 GCA_016844515.1 Thermoleophilia bacterium
CGTCGTCCTCAGTCGGCCACATACCTTCTGGTATGCGGCCTCCCTGCGTCCTAGGCCTGCTCGGTTCTCGCCGGCGAATGGGCACCGGACTTCCCGGAGAGACGACTAACGAAGCCGGAAGAGGACGACGCTGTCCACGACCTCGGCCCGGTTGGCCGATGGTCTACGACGGCGTATTCGCAGACGAGTCTGAACACGGCACCGACACGGTACGGTCGGCTCGGGAGCGGCGGAGTTGACGGACGCCTCGAACCGAGAGCGCCATTCCACCCGTGAGCGTCGTCGGCACGTACCACGCAGCGTGCAGGAGGATCGTGAACGCCAGTGCCTGCTCGTGTGGAACGTCGAGTAGGCCAAGTGACGCCACGCCGAGCCACTCGTATGTGCCAACGTAGCCGGGCGAGGATGGAACGGCGGATCCGAGGTTCAGGACGGCGGCCACGAAGAGCGCATCGGTGACCGAAAGGTCGAGCCCGAGCGACCGCGCAACGAGACCTGCCGCAATCGACCACATTGCCCAAGCGCCGAGACTGAGCCCGACCCAGACGACCGGACGCCGCCGCCCGAGAGGCTCCGCGAGCACTTCCACGGTGTCGCGGACGAGCCGGCGGACGAGCCCGCGGCTACGTCGGCCCCGCTCCCGCCTGCCGATGTACGTCCGGGCGAAAAAGAGGATGACTCCGAACGCGGTGAGGACGAGGAGCGAACCGGCGGCAAGACGGACAAGCCACTCGGAGCTCGCAACGGCTGCGATCCCGACCACGAGCAAGCCGAGGAGGACCACGAAGTCGCACGCTCGGTCGAGGATCACCGTTCCGAAGGCCCTGCCTGCAGGAATGCGTGCGGCAAGCCCGAGCCAGCGCGCGCGCAGGAGGTCGCCGATGCGCCCCGGAAGCACGTTGTTGACCGCGACGCCGCTGACGGTCATCTCGTAGAAGCGTGCGAGGCGAACCCCCGGCGTGGAGGCGATCTTCCTCCACCGGGCCGACTGGAACGCGTAGACGACTCCGAACGCAGCGACCGCAAGCGCGACCAGGCCGGCGTCCGCCTCCTGCAGCAAACGCCAGACGGCGTCGAGATCGGCGTCGCGGAGAGCAAGCCAGAGGAAGACGAGACCGATCGGCACGCCGGCGAGGGCGGTGAGGAAACCACGGGACCGACCAGAGGCCATGCGGAGTGCGAATCTACCGACCGACCCGGTTTGCACCCGCATGCTCGCCGGCCCGCAGGTGTTAAATCATCGCCTCGCGATACGCGCGGATCGTCGCTGCCGTCGCCGCTGCCCACGAGAACTGCTCCCGCGCTGTCGTACGCGCGTTCACGCCGAGGCGAGCGCGGAGCTCACCGTCTTCCAGCACTCGTTCGACCGCAGCGCGCAGCGCAGACACGTCGCGCGGAGGGACGAGGATGCCGGTGACTCCGTCCTCGACGGCGTCGACGAGACCGCCGACGGAGGAGGCAACAACCGGGCGGCCGTACGCCATCGCCTCCCTGGCGACGACGCCATACCCCTCTCGCCGAGACGGGCAGACGACGACAGCCGCGCGCTCGTAGTACGGGCCGAGATCGCGTGGCGGGACGAAGCCGACGGCATCAGGGACGCGGTCGCGGAGTGGCCCGTCACCGACGACGACTCGTGGGATTCCCGCGGTTGCCTCGAGCAGCTCGAGGATGCCCTTCTCCTCGGAGAGCCGTCCGACGAAGAGAACGTGCGGAGGATCCTCGGGTGTCCGGACATCGTCCGGGATGGAGACTCCGCTCGGCACGACACGCACCTCTCGAGCGCCCAAATCGCGCGCGGCTTCCGCGAGCGCATCCGAGGGACAGAGTACGAGCCGAGAGCAACCCAACAGCCGGCGAGCCACCCACTTCACCCGCGACGCCAGCTCGACGTCGGTGCCCCAGAGCTGGACGACGAATGGCTTCCCCGTCGCGATGGCCGGAAGCGCCGAAGGAAGCCAGTGGGCGTGGATCAGGTCCGCGTTTCGCGCAGCGCGCCGTGCGGCCCGAGCGAACGAGAGTAGAAAGAGCGGAACCGCGAGCGCCAGCCATGGACGCTGCTTCAAGTTCCCCGCGATCCCGTAACCGTACGCGAGCCCGAAGTGGCGGAACGACGCCGGCGAGACGACCTCGACGTCGATCCCGGCATCCCGGAGGTGCTCGACCGCGCTGCGGACGAAAACGCCCGCGACGTCGTCAGGCCCGCGGGGGTACGAAGTCGTGAGGACGACGACCTTCATTCACGTCGCGCCCGTCCGAAGACGACGGGAAGCGCAGCCGCGAGCGTGGCGAAGACGTAGAAGTAGTAGAAGGTCATCGTGAGGTAGAAGAAGTTCGCGACGAGCGTCGCGACGAGCGCGGCGGTCATGCCCCACGCGAGTGGGCGAACGCGCGCCGCAAGCGGATCGCCGGCTGCCGAGAGCGCCCGCCCGAGTCTTCGCGCTGCACCGAGGCGTCGGAACAGCCACACGACGAACCCCGCGAAGAGAACCGCCCCCACGATCCCCGTCTCGACGATCGTCGCGACGTAGAACGAGTGCGGCCCGAAGTCCGGCCGGCCGGTGACGAACTCGTAGTAGACGGCGAAGTTGTTGAGCCCGAGCCCGAGAAGCGGGTTCGTCGAGAGAACGTCCGGAACGAACCCGTACACCTCGAAGTGCGGCGACGCGGCTCCTCGGCTCGTATTCGTCCGCGCCCGGAGCACCGTGAGGAAGAAGTCGAGCCGCGCGACGACAACCGCACCCACGACGACGGCCACGGCTGCAAGAGGAACGAGGAATGCAGGCCGGCGAAGATGGCGCCGGTACGGCAGCGCGAGGACGAGCACCCCGCACCCGAGCCCGAGGAGCGCGCTCCGCGAGAGCGTGGCCAGCAGGACGACGAGCAGGAAACCGAGCAGCACGGCCAGCGGCGTCCTGTACCGGTGTCCTCGCTCGAGTCGTAGATAGAGCGGTGTGAGCACGAGCAGCGGGATGACGAGCTCGATGCCCAGATGGTTCGGGTCGCCGGTAAGGGCGTTCGGGCGGAAAACCTCCTGCGTCCCACCGACGGCGCCAAAGACGTTGATCCCCGTCTGTCGAGACGTGATCGGCTCGATGAGCAGCTCGTCGAGATTCGTGCCGGCCACCTCGGCGAGCAGGAGCTGGACGACCCCGTACGCGGCGTTCAATGCGATGCCCCCTAGAAACGCCGCCAGCGCGTACCAGTAGAACCGAACACCGCGCCGCGCCAGCAACGCCACGCCGGCGACGAGGAACCCGAAGTGCACGACGAACTTCACCATCCCCTTCGACCACTGCGCCAGAGCCTGTGCCGTGTCGAGGTTGTAGAAGCCGGCCAGGTACACGAGTGCGAATGCGAGGAGGAATGCAAGCGCGACAGCGGATGTCCTCGAGACGCGGGCGTCAGCGTGCTCGAAGCGGTCCCAGGCGAAGAGGACGAGGAAGACGGAGGTCAGGACGTCGGAGAGCGTGAGCGAGCCGGCGAGCTCCCACTGCAGCTTGTGGAACGTGACCGTGAGGATCGTCGCCAGGAACAGCCCGTCGAGCACGGGCTGCACGAGGACACGGTCTCGCGACGCAGTTCGAAGCGGCAGTGCGTGCGACGTCATCGCCGACCGAGGGTACCCGCCTACGCGTCCGGGTCGAGCTCGAGGGTCGGCACCAGTCCGACGGTGCGCGCCTCCATGACGATCGCTTCTCCAACGGCGATCGAGGGGATGCCGTCGACCGATACGCGCACGCGACCGCAGCCGTCCTGGGCTGCCTCCGTGCCCTGAAACCCGACTTCGAGGCTGCGATCGCGGAGTACGATCGCCTCCGGATACGTGTCTCGGTACCCGAAGACGACGCGCACCTTCTCGCCCTCGACGGGCGCCCGGACGCAGTCGCCCGTGCCGGGAAATCTCGGTCCGCCGTCGGCGAGTATGACCGCCGGATACACAACGAGCGCCGCAGCGACGATTGCGACCGCGACCCCAATGTGGATTCCCTTATCCGACCGGTCGGGCACAGGCCGCGGCGAAACCACGGCACGCCCGCGCCATGCGAGCTCGAGCAGTAGCGGCACGAGTGACGCGAGCATGAGGGTCGGTGTGCCCACGACACGATTGACGAGGCCTTCCTCGACGCCCAGTCCGAGGCTCGGATTGGACCAGAAGGTCCATGCGCATCCGACGAGGGATGTCCCGACGAGCACCAACGTGAAGACGGCCTCCCTGCGGGCGCCGGCGAGAAATGCGAGAGCGGCAGCTGCGATCCCAAGCGTGGGCACGAGGAGCCAGAGGTCGTAGTCGAAGAACGTCCTGACCACGAGTTGGTGAGATGGCCACGCGCGGTCGAGATGGTCGAGAACACCGAGGTAGCCCGACTCCGGCCCGTCGCTCGGTAGGTCCTCGAAGCTGAACCAGATGCGCCACGGAAGCGCGAGTGCGAGCGATGCTGCGCCGGCAGCGGCAAGGCGTGGCCACGCGGTGCGTCGCTGGCGATACGTCGCCACGAGCGCGGCGACGACGATGCAGAGCGCGAAGAGGATGCCCTCTCGCTTCGTCAGCATCGCTCCGCCAAGAAGGACGGTCGCAGCGACGAGCCTCCATGTCTGCGAGTCCTGAATCCAGAGCAGGACGAGGAGCGCGCTCGCAGCCACGAGGTACCCCAGTGGGATGTCGCCGTAGAGATCCGTTGCCCGGTTCCGCACATCAGGCATGAGGAGCAACAGGAGCAACAGCGGAAAGAGGATCGGGCCCCGAACGCGCGTCGAGAGCAGTCCGAACACGGCTGCGACGAATCCGACGGCAAGAAACCAGTACTGGAGATGGAGAGTCGTCGCGTCGGCCGACCCCATGGCGTGAAACGCCAGGGCATGGAGTGCGGGGAGGCCAGGAGGATAAGCCGCGCCTGGGAGCGTGGCGAAGAGATCAGCGTCTATCCCGCCCGAATAGTAGATCGCCTTCGCCTTTGGAAGCCACGATGCCCACACATCCCATGAGAGGTCCGAGAGCCGGCCCGCCCGGAAAAGCGCTGTGAGGTACACGACGGCGAGACCGATGAAGACAGCGGCTCCGATCGACAGGCGAAGCCCGTTCTGACCCTCGCGATCATGGGTGGACTCGCGCCACCGTCGTCGTCGGCCTAGAAGAACGCCACCGAGGGCGAGGCAGGCGCCGGTGACGGCGAAGCTGGTCGGCCCGAGCGGGATTCCGACGACCAGCTCCGCGGTGAGAACGATGAAGAGGGACGCTACTCCGAGAAGGTAGGCAAGTCCGGAGAGGCGGACGGCGTCGATCCACGATCGCCAGCCTCGGATGCCCGAGAGAACACAGGAGCCGATCACGAGAACTACGAAGTTGAGGCCCGCAAGGCCGGCTATCGCTCGGATTGTCATTGACCGCTGCGGCCGAACATCACTCCGCTGCCGTCGTCCGAGAGCACTTCGAAGTCCTCGCCGAGCGCGGCGATGTCACAGCTGAAGCAAAACACCCATGGTGTCTCCGTCGACTCGGTCTGCCGACGTGGAAGAAGGAATCCGGCCAGGAAGTCCGGTGCCGCCCATTGCAGCGGGCCCTGAAGATCGGGAGCGGCCACGATTCGGTAGGTCGCGTCTTCCGCCATCCAGAGCCGCGCGTCCTCGACGACCTTCTGACTTCCGACGGCCTCCGGGGATGGGACCGATCGCGATGTGTAGTCGAGCGCGCTGTTGCGGTCGGCCCAGTGATCGCTTCCGTCGAGTGCATCGGAGAATGACCCTACGGTGACGACTGCGGCGACGAAGACGCAGATCACGACACCGAGACGGGCGACACCGCCGGGCCACTCGCCGAAGGAGGCGATGATCGAAGCCGCCCGCTGGGCAAGTCCGGTCTCGGCTCTGGACGAACCCTCGATCGCCGAACGATACCGCGGGCCGAGTTGGTTCTAGCGGACCACGACCTTCTGCAAGAGCACCGCCATCTCCTCGACTCGCGCTCGGCGCGAGAGCCGGTCGCGAGCCTTCTCGGAGAGCTCGACCTTGGGAAGACCGCCGGCGAGGAAGCGAGCGTGGAGGACCTCGAGAGCGACTCGGATGCCGTCGAGGTCGTCGGGCGCAACAACCATTCCGGCGCGAGTCTCGCGGACGAGCTCCGCCGCGGCGCCGTCAGGTGGCACGACCGCGAGGATCGGGCGTCCGGCGGCGAGGTACTCGAACACCTTCCCTGAGAGAACGCCCTTGCCGCGCCCGTCCGCGTCGGGAACGAGCAGGAGCAGCGCCTCGGAGTCCCGCTGTAGCCGCAGCGACTCGGCGCGAGGGGCGTAATCGACGAGCTGCAGGCGGTCGCCGAGCCCAAGCGAGTCTGCCCACTCGCGGTCGGACGAGCGGAAGTCGCCGACGAAGCGGGCGACTGCGTCGAGACCGGAGTCGTGGAAAGCCTGTAAGAACGGGCGAGGATCGCGCTTACCGAAGAAGCTCCCCGCGTGCGTGATCCGAAACCGAGGTGCGGGCCGATACTCGAGGCCTGCGAAGTCGTCGAAGTCGCACCCGTTGGCGATCGTGCGGACGATTCCGCGAGGATCCATCCCCCGTATCTCGTCGGCGATCGCCTCGGACACGCACGAGACTGCGTCCGCTCGACGCGAGACCAGACGCGCGAGCTGCTGGTTCGCCGCCTGCCGAGCTCGCGTGGCCGTAGTGTCCGCGCGGCGATGCTGGTTCGCGACGAGCGGGTCGCGAAGATCAGCGAGCCAACGCGCACCGGTCGCTTTCTGGACGGCCGCTCCGACGAAGTGGATCGACCCCGGTACCGCGTCGATCCCCTCGCGGCGCGCGATGCGGATAGCGGCGGGGATCGCGGTGAGGTTCCAGGTGACGCTCGCATCGGGCATGAGTAGGCGGCGGGCGGTCACCTGGGCCTGCACGAGCGCGCGATCGAAGCCTTCCGCGCGTCGGAGCTCCTCCGCCGGCTTCCGCGCCCGTGGCCCGACGTAGCGAACGCGATGGATCCAGGCCTGGGTAGGAACGCGGAGCTCCGGGTCTCGGTGCACCCACTTCGGGTCGTCAGGTGCGAGCACGTGGGTCTCGATGCCGAGCGCGGGCAGATACTGCGCAAGCTTCAGCGGGCGCTGCACGCCGCCGCCTCCCGCAGGCGGGAAGTACATGGTGACGAGCAGCACCTTCATGCGCGACAAGGGTAGAGAGTTGTAGGGGCCGGGCATGCCCGGCCCTCTCTAAGAGATGGCCTGGAGCGACTCCTCAGCGGCCGCGATCGTCCCGTCGATCTCGTCGTCGCCGTGAGCCGTGGAGAGAAACGCGGCTTCGAACTGCGACGGGGCGAGGTACACACCGTGGTCGAGCATCGCGCCATGGAACGCGGCGAAGCGCTCCGTGTCGGCGTGCTTCGCGTCCTCCCAACTCCGGACCGGTGCCTCAGTGAAGAACAACCCGAACATCGTGCCGACGCGCGTGACTTGCACCGGAGCCCGAATCGCCTCGAGGCCTGTGACGAGCCGTTCGCCGGCGCGCTCGAGCCCGTCCCAAACACCGGGTTCGACGAGCTCGCGCAGCGTCTCGACCCCCGCGGTCATCGCGAGCGGGTTCCCCGAAAGCGTGCCGGCCTGGTAGACCGGCCCGGCGGGTGCAACGAGCTCCATGACCTCGTGCCTCCCACCGTAGGCGCCCACGGGGAGGCCGCCTCCGATCACCTTGCCGAGCGTCGTCAGGTCGGGTGTGACGGAGTACAGCGCCTGGGCGCCGCCGGGATGCACACGAAATCCGGTCATCACCTCGTCGAACACGAGTAGCGCGTCGTGGGCCAGCGTCAGAGCGCGAAGCCCTTCCAGGAAACCCCCCACGGGCGGGACGAGACCCATGTTTCCCGCAACCGGCTCGACGATCACCGCAGCGATGTCGGAGTGCTCGGCGAAGAGCTGTTCGACTGCGTCGAGGTCGTTGTACGGGGCGGTGAGGGTGTCGGCGACCGCGCCCGGCGTGACGCCTGGCGAGTCGGGGAGGCCGAGCGTCGCGACGCCGGATCCGGCCTGCACGAGGAGGAGGTCGGCGTGACCGTGGTAGCCGCCCGTGAACTTGACGATCTTCGACCGACCGGTGAATGCGCGCGCGAGTCGGAGCGCGCTCATCGTCGCCTCGGTGCCGGAGTTGACGAAGCGAACGAGCTCGAGGCTCGGCATCGCTCCCCGGATCAGTCGCGCGAGCTCCAGTTCGAGCGGAGTCGGCGCACCGTAGCTCGTCCCCTTGCGTATCGCATCCTCGAGAGCGGCAACAATTCGTGGATGGGCATGGCCGAGAATGAGCGGCCCCCACGAGAGGACGTAGTCGACGTAGCGATTACCGTCGACGTCGACGAGGTATGCGCCCTCGCCGCGTTCGATGAAGAGCGGCAAGCCGCCCACGGCCCGAAAGGCACGAACGGGCGAGCTGACGCCGCCGGGAAGGAGGTCCAGCGCCTCAGCGAAGAGGCGCTCGGACGTCTCGCGCGTCACGCGCGTGCCCCGGCAACGGCGTGCACGACCGACTCGGCGGCCACCTCGCCGGAGTGGATGCAGTCGGGAATCCCGACACCGCGATACGCCGCGCCGGCGAGCGCGAGGCCGGGAATCTCGGAGAGTCGCTCATCGATCCGCTCGAGCCGTTCGGGATGCCCCATGACGTACTGCGGCATCCCCCGCGGCCAGCGGTGAATGC
>JAERMP010000313.1 GCA_016844515.1 Thermoleophilia bacterium
GTGAGCGTCGGGTCGGCCGAGATCCCGAGTAGCGCGAGCTCCTCACGGGCAAGTCCGAGCAGCTTCCGGTCCCGCTTCTTGGTGACGTTGCGCTCGCCGAAACGTCCGGCGTAGACCCGGATCAGCACTGCTCCCTCGGGTGCCCTCCCCTCCCACTTCTGCGACGTCCACGTGCACGCGAGCACGTCCGTGCCTTCGCTGCGCGGGACGACGTAGCCGTACCCGTCGAGGAGATGCGACACGTCCTCCTCGCGATAGGCCAACGTCACGATCGCGGAGGAGGCGTACGGGATCTCGGCATGCAGCTCGGCGAGCTCGCGGTCGACGCCGGCCAGGAGCGGCGCCGCGGCAAATGCGGGCACCGCGATGATCACGCCATCCGCGTCGAGCGTCGAGCGATCGCCGAGCTCGACGACGTAGCGGTCGCGATCCCGGCGCAGCGAGACGGCGGTGTCGCCGACCGCCGACCCGATGCGTCCCTCCAGCGAGTTGGAGAGAGCGCGAACGAGCGAGTCCATCCCGGATCCGAGGGTGAGGAACGGCGGATAGCGTCCGGAAGAGGATGCCTCGCCCAGCCCCCGCAGCACGCTCCCGTGCTCGAGCTCCAGCTTGCGGAGCTGCGGGAAGGTCGCCCGCAGCGACAGCTGCTCGCCGTCGCCCCCGAAGATGCCCGTCATGAGGGGCTCGATCAGGTTGCGGTAGGCCTCCGGCCCGAGCCTCCGGGAGACGAACGAGGCAATCGACTCGTCACCGCGATCGAGGTCCGGAGGGATGTCGACCTCCGCGGCAAGCCGCGCTCTCCCGTCAGCCGAGAGCAGCGCACTCTCGGAAAGCGCGTCGAGATTCGTCGGGATCATCCCGGTCAGGCCCTCGGGCAGCGGATGAAGCTCGCGCCCACGCCGTACGAAGGTGCGCGCGTGTTCGGGTCGGCGACCGACGAGCTCATGCTGCAACCCGAGCTCCTCGCACAGACCGACGCCACGCTCCTTCCGCGAGAGGAAGCTGTCAGCTCCGGCCTCGATCACGAACCCGCCGACGTGCTCGGTCACCAGCTTCCCACCGACGCTCCGCTCGCGCTCGACCAGCACGGGATGCTCGCTCCGATCGTCGCTCGGCGCGAGCTCCGTAAGCCGGCGCGCGGCGGCGAGACCGGCGATCCCACCCCCGATGACGACGACTCTCATGCCGCCCGCTCGCCTGAGAGCCACCGCTCGGAGCGCTGACGCACGAGCCCGGCGAGCGCGGCGATGAAGACGGGATCGTCGTTCAGTGCCGGTGGACGCTCGAGCCGCATCCCAAGCGCGTCCGCGATCGCGCGGGCTCGTTGGTCGATGTCGAAGAGGATCTCGACGTGGTCGGAGACGAAGCCGACCGGCACGCTGACGACGTCGAGATTCCCCCGCGCGGCCAGGGCCTCGAGATGCTCGCCGAGATCGGGGCCCGCCCAAGGCTCCGGCGTACGACCTGCGGACTGGTAGCTCCATGACCAGCGCTCCGTGGGCAGGCCCGCTCGATCGGCCACGAGCCTCGCAGTCTGGAGACACTGCACACCGTACGGATCTCCCGCCGAGAGGACGCGCTCTGGAAGGCTGTGAGCGCTGAAGACGACGTGCACGCGCTCCCGCTCGGCCTCTGGCCAGCGCGAGAGGCCGTCGGCCACGCGGGCCGCGAACGCCTCGATCAATCCCGGCGCGTCGTGATAACTCGGGATCTGCTCGAAGTCGATCCGCCCTCGATAGAGCTCGAGCCCGTGCGCCACCTTCTGCTGGTAGCGCGCGACGGACATCGCGCTGAAGTGCGGCGCCAGCACGAGAGACACGGCATGCGTCACGCCGTCTTCGACCATCTCGCCGACGACCTCCTCGATCCACGGCGCCCAATGCCGCATCCCCAGGTAGCACCGGTATCCCTCGCCGAGGTGCCCCTCGATTGCATCGACTTGCTTTTGCGTGACCTCGAGCAACGGGGAGCGTCCGCCGATCGCCCGGTAGTTCGAGGTGATCTCCTCGAGCAGGTGGCGCGGCGTCGGGCGGCCAGACCGGATGTCCGCCAGGTAGCCCGGAATCTCGTCGAGCGATGCTGGGCCGCCGTACGCCATCAGCAGCACTCCGACCGGCAAGCGCACGCTCACGTCGAGGTCCGCTCCCGCACGTGTTCGACGAGACGGCGGACGCTGTCTACCGGGGTCTGCGGGACGAGCCCGTGCCCGACGTTGAAGATGTGTCCCGGACGCCCACCCGCTCGGTCGAGGACGTCGTCGATCCGAAACGCGAGCTCGCGCCAGGGAGCGAGCAACGCGGCCGGGTCGAGGTTCCCCTGTACAGGTCGCTCGAAACCCACTCGCTCCCACGCCTCGTCCAGTGAAAGGGCCCAGTCGAGCCCGACGACGTCGCCGCCGCAGGAGGCCGCCTCGGCGAGATAGGAACCAACGCCGAGCGAGAAGTTGATCACCGGAACACCGGCGCCGGCGAGGCGCGCGAACAGCTCGCTGTTGTGCGGAGCGACGTAGCGCAGGTAGTCCTCGCGCCCGAGCGCGCGTCCGGCCCAGGAGTCGAAGACCTGCAACGTAGCGCAGGTAGTCCTCGCGCCCGAGCGCGCGTCCGGCCCAGGAGTCGAAGACCTGCAGCGCCTGTGCTCCCGCCCGCGCCTGGGCGAGAAGGTAGTCGGCCTGGACGGTGACGAGCTTGCCGAGAAGGCGCTTCCACGCCGCCGGCTCGGAGAGCATGAACGCCTTCGTCCGCGAGAAGTCCTTCGACGTACCGCCCTCGATCGCGTAGCTCGCGAGCGTGAACGGAGCGCCCGCGAACCCGATGACCGGGATGTCGCGAGGCTCGAGCTCGCGCCAAACGAGAGCGATC
>JAERMP010000314.1 GCA_016844515.1 Thermoleophilia bacterium
GTGTGCTTCGCGACCGGAAAGCGACAGCGAGGCGTCCAGCATCGCCGTCGCTTTCCCGTCGCGCCCCCGAGCGGCCAGCTCACGCTCCGGAGACGGCGATCTCGTGGCATCAACCATCTGACATGGAGCAATTCGTCAAGGGGCCCGGCTCGGGTTGATGGGGTTGCGCGTTCGTTCGAGCAGCGGTGCGCCCGGAGCAGCGACGGTGGATCAGACTGACATTCGCCGGTCGGTACGGCATGACTGGTAACCGTCGGGAGCTGCCTCGGTCTAGCGTCGCGGGTCACCGCCGCGCGGTGCCGCATAGATGTTTCGAGGGTTCTCCGTGTGGGTGGGTGCATCCGCTGCTCGAACCCGTTCGCTCAGGCGCTTCTGAGCGGTTGCTCGGTCGCGATCGCCCAGATGAAGCCGGCGAGCTCTCTGGCGCAGGCGACGACGATCTTCTGAGAGGGCTTGCCGCGGCCGGCCATCCTCTGCCAGCGTGAGTGGAGGCGCTGCTGGCAGCGCCAGGCGCGCTCGACGACGACGGCGTCCTGGCCGCGCTGACGGCGGTGAAGCTCGTAGCCGACTCTTGGTCGGCGGCGCGCGTGCCAGGCGGCCTCGACGAGCAGCCGGCGCACGTGCGCGTTACCGGCTTTGGTGATCGACCCTTGCCGGCGTCGCTCGCCGGAAGAGTGCTCCGAGGGGACCAGTCCGACGAAAGCCATGAACTCCTCGGCCGTCCGAAAGCGGCTGAAGTCACCGATCTCGGTCACGAGCCCGAGGGCGCTCAGGGTGTCGATGCCGCGCAGGCAGCGCAGCCTCGCCACCAGCTGGCGCCAGGAGTCCTCCTCGGCTGCCTCCCGGATCGAGCGTTCGAGCGCGGCGATGCGCAGGTCGACGAGGTCGACGGCGTGCAGGTAGGTGTCGAAGGTGAGCTGCTCGGCGGCGAAGGCGAAGCGCTGCTCAGAGAGCCAGGTGCGGCGAGTCACGGTCCACGAGCTTCCCGGCAGCAGCCGCCCGTGTCGCAAGCAGAACTTCGACAGCCGATGCCGGTCACGCATCCGGTCGAGGCGTGCGGCCTCGCGTGCACGCACCAGATCTCGCGCAGCCTCGAGCTCGCGCGAAGGGACATGAATCGGCTGCAAGAGGCCGCCGGCGAGCAGACGGGCGAGCTTGCGCGCATCCCGGGAATCGGTCTTGACCCGCTCGCCCGGCCGGGTGGGCACCAGGCCGGGCGCCACGACCTCGCACTCGAACCCGCGCTCGACGAGATGCCGGTAGAGACCGAAGCCGGTCGGGCCCGCCTCGTAACAACAACGCACCCGAGGCCAGCCGCGCAGCACCCGCTCGACCGCCTCCTCGTCATAGGGCAGCGTCCGCTCCTCGAGCAGCTCGTCTCCGCGAATCGCGGCCAGCCGGATCGACCTCGCGTGCACGTCCAGCCCGACAGTTACCGTCCTAGACTCGCTCATGGTCGGCGACCTCCGTATGTGGCTCTACCGGGCCACCCCCGGCAACCCACGACAGATGCGTAGGCGCCGACCACTCTTTGCCACCGGCCGGACGCCGCAGCCCTCGCGGCTACGGCTCCATCCTGTCTAGCCGGAAGGCGTCGCTAGACTCGGCTTCCGGACACGCGCTTACTACCATGGAGGAGAGGATGGGCATTCGCGTCGGCATCAACGGGTTCGGCCGGATCGGGCGGAACTTCTTCCGTGCGCAGCACGCGCTCGGGTCGGACATCGAAATTGTCGCGTTCAACGACCTCGGCGACGCCAAGACCATGGCCCACCTGCTCCGCTACGACTCCAACCTGGGGCCGTTCCCGGGAGAGGTCGAGCTTGCAGACGGAGTCCTGCGCGCAGCAGGAGAAGAGCTGCGCATGCTCTCGGAGCGCGACCCGGCTGCGCTTCCGTGGGGTGAGCTCGGCGTCGACGTCGTCCTCGAGTCGACCGGGTTTTTCACCGACCGCGCGGGCGCGCAGAAGCACCTCGACGCCGGTGCGAAGAAGGTCGTCATCTCGGCGCCTGCGACCGACCCGGACTTCACGGTCGTGCTGGGCGTCAACGACGACGTGTACGACCCGGAAGCCCACCACATCGTCTCGAACGCCTCCTGCACGACGAACTGCGTCGCGCCGATGGCCAAGGTGCTCCACGACACCTGGGGGATCGAGTCGGGCTTCATGACGACGATCCACGCGTACACGAACGACCAGGTGATCCTCGACTTCCCGCACAAGGACCTCCGGCGCGCCCGTGCGGCCGCCGTGAACCTGATCCCGACGTCGACTGGGGCCGCGAAGGCGATCGGGCTCGTCCTCCCGGAGCTCCAAGGGAAGGTCGACGGCATCTCGGTACGCGCGCCGGTCGCGACGGGCTCTCTCACCGATCTCGTCGTCCAGCTCGGCCGCGAGACGACCGTCGACGAGGTGAAGGGGGCTTTCCGCGCCGCATCCACCGCGGGGCTCGCCGGGATCCTGCAGTACTCGGAGGATCCCCTTGTGTCGACTGACATCAAGGGCAGCGCGTACTCATGCGTCTTCGACAGCGAGCTCGCGATGGTGCACGGGAGCA
>JAERMP010000127.1 GCA_016844515.1 Thermoleophilia bacterium
CTCTGGGCATCGGATCTGTCCAGCCAGCTCGACGATACGCGTGCCCCTCTCGATCGGGAGCGCGCAGCAGCCGAGGTGCTCGTCGATCCCGCTGCACGCACGGTGTCGCTGCAAGCCGGTCAAGGCCGGCTCGTCGTCGACCCCCAGGGGCAGGCAGTTCTCGTGCTCGACGGACTCGATCCGGCACCTGCGGGCAAGACGTACGAGATGTGGATCGTTCCTGGCGGAGACATCGAGCTCGCGAATCGGGCGGGTCTGTTCCCGGGTCGTGATGGAGCTGAGATCGAGGGCCTGGACGGCACCGTGCGCAATGGCGACGTCGTCGCCGTGACGGTGGAGAAGGCCGGCGGCGTGGATGCTCCCTCCACGGCGCCCATCGTCGCTTCCGATCCGGTCTAGGAGCTCGCGAAACCTCGCGCGGCGTCAATCTCGGCTTCGAGCCCGGAGATCAATATCTCGACACCGCGAGCAAACTCGTGCTCAGGGTCGGGTGGTTCCGTCCAGAACTCCATCGCCTCGGCCAGGTGCGGGTACATGCCGGCGGGATAGGCAGCGACCTCCTCGTGCAGCCGCCGCAGGCGCTCGTCTCGCGAGGCGGCCACGTAGTTGGAGCCCTGGCTGAGGGAGGCCTCGCGGAGCATGAGTGCTCCAGTGAGGTTGACGAGGAGATCGAACAGCTCGAACGCGCTCCGCGGCGCCAGGCCGGCCCTCCGAAGAGCGCCGATGGCGATGTCGCGCAGGCGCGCGGTCTCCGCCCCGAGAGCGACTGGACGGGTGACGAGCATCGTCACGACCGCCGGATGGGCTACGAGAACCTCGCGAATCGCATCCAGCAAGCCTCGGATCGTCTGTTGCCAACTCGCTCCCTCAGCCTCCTCGAACACCACCTCGCCGAACAGCTGAGCGACCATCGCGTCGAGCAGTGCGTCCTTGCTCTCGACGTACCGGTAGAGGGCCATCGGCGTAACGCCCAACTCGGTGGCCACGCGCCGGAGTGTCAGCTCCTCGAGCCCACCCGACTCCGCCACGCGAATCGCAGCGTCGACGATCCGCCTGCGATCGAGACCGGGTCGCTTGACCTTTGGCTTGAGCGACTCGAAGTAGGCCTGGAGCTCCGCCGGATCGACAGCGAGCTCGACTGCGAGCTCGGTCACGAGGGCATCGTTCGCCCCACCCCGCAAAGCTACTCGAGAGGCGGCGCGGACAAGATCCTCGGCCTTGAGCCGCAGGCGCTCCGGACGCTGCGCTCCCGCCACGCCACGAGTATGACGCACGCGGTGTACGCATGCACTATTCTGGAGTAGTCTACTGCGTAGATTCGCTTCGCGCGAGCAGAACCTCCGGGGAGTTACGTCCGTTCGGCAGATCGCTCCTCGTGAGACGCCACAGAGGGCAGCAGTGCGCCCGTATGCCGATACGACGTGTGTATGATGAAAGCATATGACGTATGTGAACGTTGTATACCAAAACTGGAAGCCCTCGCCCCATAGCGGTGAGTGAGGATGGCGTACGAGCTGCTTTCCTCCGAGGAGCGGCGCCTCCTTGCGCGCCTGTCGGTCTTCCGCGGCGGCTTCACGCTCGAGGCGGCCGAAGACGTCTGTGACGCCAGAGTCGGCGTCCTGTCCTCGCTCGCCGACAAGGGCCTCGTTCGTCACTCCGAGGGGCGCTTCTGGCTGCCGCAGAACGTCCGCACCCACGCGGGCAACCAGCTCGACGCTCTCAGCGAGGCGAATGGGCTGCGCGCCCGCCACGCGGAGCACTTCCTCGCCCACTGCGAGCTCGCCGTGCAACACGACCAAGGCCGCTCGAAGGGCATGCCCGCCCGCCTCGACCTCGAGCAGGCGAACCTCGCCGCAACCCTCGATTGGCTCCAAGCCGCTGGCGACACCCAGAACGCCTTGCTCGTAGCGGCAGTGCGGGTGCGGCTCACGACAACGACGGGCAGCCACGCGCACGCTCGGAGGTGGCTCGAGACCACACTCGCTGCAGACACGGACGCGACCGAAGCGCGAGCTCTGGCACTCGATGCGGCGTCTGAGCTGGCGCTGGACGTGGGCGATGTCGCGACCGGGCGAGCACAGGCTCACGAGGCGCTCTCCATTCGCCGTTTCCTCGGGGATGTACGGGGCGCCGCTCATTCCACGTTCATCCTCGGCCGCCTCGAAATCAGTGCAGGCGATCTCGACGCCGCAGCTCTGCTCTTCAAGGAGAGCCTCGAAGATCTCGAAGCGCACACGCTCGACTGCCTCGTTCACTTCGCCTTCCTCCACGCCCTCGGGGGTCGCGGGGAGCTCGCTACTTTGCTGGTCTCCAGCTCGCTGGCGTTGCAGCAAGCGACCGAACTGAGTCTGCCGTTCGACCAATTACAGATGAACGCGGCCACACTCACGCGAATCCGCGAGCAGCTCGATGAGCCAGCGTTCATGGAGGCTTGGGAGAGGGGCAGGAGGCTAACGCTCGCAGAAGCGGTCGCGCTCGCCCGCGACGAAACGCTTTCTTAGCAGGGAAGAACCGCTCCCCGACTAGACTTGGCCCTCTTGCGGGTTCGGAGAGAGAAGGGGGCGCCGCGTCCGCGGCGCCGGGTTCGCAAGCGACGTCTTGCGGCGTTGCTGTGCGTACTCCTGGTCCTCGCGACATTGGCGTTCACGTTCGGTCTCGTGCGCGCGGTCGTCTACGCCTCTAACGAACGTACGGTCCTGGCGGTGCTCCGCGGCGATGAGAGTCGTGTTCTCGTCGGCACGGAGGACATCGCGCCGATCATGCGCCAGGCGATCGTCTCCGTCGAAGACCAGCGCTTCTTCGAGCACAACGGGATCGATCTCAAGGGTGTCGCCCGCGCCCTCTGGCAGGACGTCCAGCAGCAAGGGATCGTCGAAGGCGGCTCGACCATCACACAGCAGTTCGTGAAGAACGCCTACATCCGCAACGAGCGGACTCTGGCGCGAAAGGTGCGCGAGGCGGCCCTCGCGTGGCAGCTCGAGCAGAAATGGACGAAGGATCGGATCCTCACCGCATATCTCAACACCATCTACTTCGGGAATGGCGCCTACGGCATCCAGCAGGCCGCCCGTGCGTACTTCAAGAAGAGCGCGGTGGAGCTCGAGCTGCCGGAAGCGGCCTTACTTGCGGGGATCCCCGCCGACCCGGCGCTGTACGACCCCACGACCAATCCGCGCAACGCGAAAGCGCGGAGGAGACACGTGCTCGGGATGATGCTCGAGCAGGGAAAGATCACGCGCACAGCCCTCGTTCGAGCGAACGCTGCGCCCCTGCCCAGGCCCCAGGATGTGCGCTTGCCGGGAACGCGCGGCCCGGCCCCGTACTTCCTCAACTACGTCAAGGACGAGCTCGTGGCGAAGTACGAGGCCGGTCGGGTGTTCGGCGGCGGCCTCAAGGTGACGACCA
Organism: Thermoleophilia bacterium; assembly: GCA_016844515.1. Next base: position 3,406 of record JAERMP010000127.1, read on the forward strand.
CGATCGACCGAGACCTCCAGCTGAAGGCGCGCGCCGCGATCGAGAAGGTGCTCCGGAACCCCGATGGCCCCGCCGCTGCGCTCGTCGCGATCGACCCGCAGACCGGCGCGGTCAAGGCGATGTTCGGAGGCCGGAACTTCCGCGAGAGCCAGTTCAATCTCGCTGCCCAGGCCGAGCGTCAGCCCGGATCGGCGTTCAAGCCCATCGTCCTCGCAACCGCGATGCGAGAGGGGATCTCCCCACTCACCGAGATCGAGTCGAAGAAGGTCTCGATCGACGCAGGCGATCGGATCTGGACCGTTACGAACTACGACCACACGTACCTCGGTCGGGTGAGCCTGGCGCGGGCGCTGGTCTCGTCGGACAACTCCGTGTACGCGCAGCTGACCGATCTCGTCGGGCCGAAGGCGATCGTCAAGACAGCGCACGATCTCGGCATTCGAAGTCCGCTCGACCCTTACTTCTCGATCGGTCTCGGCTCGGTCGCGGTGAATCCCCTCGAGATGGCTCGCGCATACGCGACGTTTGCGAACGGCGGCCGCCGTGTGGACGGATCGTTGTTCCGAGATCGGCCGCGCGTCGTCGAGCGGGTCGTACGGCGGACGGGTCGCATCGAAGAGAACGCGCCGATTCCGACCCAGGTTCTCGAAGAGGGTCAGGCAGAGCTCCTCACCGGCATCCTCGAGGACGTCGTCCAGGCAGGGACAGGAACGCGCGCGGCGATTCCGGGCCGATCGGTTGCCGGAAAGACCGGTACGACCGACAACTACGGCGACGCCTGGTTCGTCGGGTACACGCCGGAGCTCGCCGTCGCGGTCTGGGTCGGCTATCCGGATCGGCTTCGGCCCATGACCACCGAGTTCGGCGGTGCGCCCGTAACCGGCGGAACCCTGCCCGCGCAGATCTGGAAGGCGTTCGTCGAGAAGGTGGAGCCCGACGAAGACCGGAGCTTCGACTCGCCGCCGTACCTCGGCGGGGCATCAACCTGGGTCGTCAAGCGTGGCGACGAGTGGAAGCTCGACAACGGCTACTGCCGCGGATCGCGGCTTCTCGTGTATTTCGCCGGCCGGAGCCCGGAGGAAGAGGCCGACTGCAAGCCAAACGAGGTCTCGGTCCCGCTCGTGGTCGGACTGACAGCGGAGGGCGCAACCGCGCGCCTCGCCGATCAGCCGCTCCAGGCGAATGTCGCGTATGCGCCTGCGAAGCCCGGCAAGTTGCCGGGGATCGTCGTGAGCCAGGACCCGCGAGCTGGTGGGCTCTCCGCGCACGACACGGTGACGATCTGGGTCTCGAAGGCGCGCCACGGGTTGCTCCCGAACTTCGTCGGCTCGAGCCTGGAGGACGTGCAGCGTGAAGTGGAGCGCTTGAAGCTGCGCGCTCGCGTCGTCACCGCCCCGGGACACATGGGAGCTGTTCTCCGCCAGACCCCGAGGCCCGGCGTCGCTGTTGCGCCCGGGCTCCGCGTCAAGCTCGTGGTCGGGGACGGCTCACGTACGAAGACCCGTTGAGCGAGTAGCGCCAGAGTCGATCGCCGCCCCGCGTTATCCCAACGCGCGTACCGGCGACGACGTCTGCATGACCTCCTGGTGACAGCTCGAACGGCGGACAGTCGAGCGGAAGGCCGTCGTGCTCGCCGGTCAGGCTGAGGGCCTGGGTCAGACGCCCTGGCCCCGCGCAAAGGAGTCTAGGATCGTCGAGCCGGCGACGAGTCTGCATTCGGTCGACTCCGCGTGTGGGCTCGAGGGCACGAAGCAGGACCGCAGCACCAACGCCCTCGTCCGCACACACCACGTTCGCACACCAGTGAATTCCATACGAGCGGTACACGTAGAGCCGCGCGGGCGGGCCGAACATCGTTGCGTTGCGCCGCGTCATACCTCCGTAGGAGTGACTCGCCGGATCGTCCGGCGCGTACGCCTCTGTCTCTACGATCACGCCGCCGACACCGTCGACGAGGAGTGTCCAGCCGATAAGCGCGGGCGCAACATCGTTCGCGTCGCGCGCGAAGAGCTCGCGACCCGCCGTGATCAGAACAGCGGCTCGGCCTCGGCGGGCCGCGCGGTCGCCTCCAGCAGACGCCGTGCGCGGCGCCCGAGGTCAGCGAGGTCGACTCGACCCTCGTCGGCTGCGGACGCCAGGCGCTCCGCAAGGTCGATCGCACCGTCGAGAAGCACGGAGTCGCCGCCTTCGTGACCCATTTCGTGGAGGATCGTGCGCTCGGTTCGCGAGGCGACGAGCGGCTCGGCAACGCCGTCGACCCACACGCGCGTTCGGCGCCCGCCCCCTCGCTCGTCCCCGACGAGGGGCTCGAGCGCGTAGATCTTGTCCGATCGGGCGTACTTCCCGAATCCGAGAAAGACCATCTTGGAGCTCGTCATGCCGCGGAGTATGACGCCGACTTGGTCTCCCGGAGCAGGGCCAGCGTGGCCAGCACGGCGAGCGCGACGATCACGAGCCAGATGGGCCTGGCGCCTGGCAGGAGGGCGGACGGGATGCCCACGTCGGTCCAACCCCGCTTCACGACCTGTTCATGCCAGAAGTCCTGTGCACAGTTGACTGCGCCATACGCGAGCATCGCTCCGAGATATCCAGAAACGGCTATCCGCAGCCGACCCTGCGGTACGCGCATGCGAGACAGAAGAAGCGCCGTGACGAAGAGCAGCGCACCGTCGGTACCGTGATGGTGACCGAGGTGGACGGCAGCTATTTCGCGCCCGTCGGTCTCTCGGCCCAGTTCCTCGCCCATGAAGAAGTCGCCCGGGAAGTGGAACCCGAGCTCGGCGGTCAGCCAGGGAAGCGACAGGAACAGCACGACGACCGCTGCGATGACGCGCAGCCGATCTCCCGGTAGTCGTGGCGCGAACGACGTCCCGACCTGACTTGTCGCTGCCGCGGTGAGCCCACCAGCGATGAGAACACCGAGCGCGGGGATCGCGTTCACCCAGCGAGCGTCGAGATCGCCCTGATCGACGAACCACGGGATCGTCGCGCAGAGCGCAATCGCCGGCACCGCCGCCCACCATGCCGCACTCGGCAGCGCGGCGACTGCCAGGAGCGCGAGGGCGATGGCCACGAGCGCAATCGGGAAGTTCAGGAGCGTGACGCTGCGGCTGAGACCACCGGCAAGCCCTTCATGGGAGACGTTGTAGGTGGCGCCCGGATCGATCCGGCTGTAGGTGACGAGAACCGCGAGCGTCATTGCGCCCCAGATGGCCCAGGCGGCCAGCGCCTCACCCTGGCCCGAGCGCCTCACGAGCGGAGGGCTGCCGCGAGAGACGCGGCCACGTACTCCTGATCGTCGTGGTCGAGCCGCGCGTGGAACGGAAGAGCAAGGGTGCGCGCGCTCATCTCCTCCGCCACCGGGCAGAGGCCAACCCGAAAGCCGAAGCGCTGCTGCATGTACGGCTGCAGGTGGATGCAAGGGAGATAGCGCGCCGTGGAGACACCATGGGCATCTAGCTGCGAAATGACGGCCTCGCGGTCCGCCCCAGACGGGAGCACGACGACGTACACGAACCAGGAGCGCTCGTGGTCTGCATCGTCAGCACAGGGAAGCTCGAGGCCGGGGATCTCGCCCAGAAGCTCCGAGTAGCGCTCGGCGACGGTCGCACGGCTCGCGAGGATCTGGTCGAGCTTCTCGAGCTGCCCGAGGCCGATAGCCGCGCGAACGTCGTCGAGGCGGTAGTTGAAGCCGAGCCGTGCGTGCTCGAGCCAGCCGCCCGAGTCCGCGCGCCCCTGGTTCCGCAGGCTCTTGACGAGGCGCCACTCCTCTTCGGAGTGCGTGGTCACCATTCCGCCCTCTCCCGTCGTCATCTGCTTGTTCGGATAGAAGGCGAAGACGGCCGGTGGGCCTTGTGAGCCGAGCGGACGCTCCTTGTAGCGGGCCCCGAGCGCTTCGCAGGCATCCTCGATCAGCGCGATCCCGCGCGCGTCACAGAGCTCGCGAAGAGGATCCAGCTCGCAGGGGTACCCGTAGATATCGACGGCGATGACAGCGCGGGTGCGGTCGGTGATCGCCGCCTCGACCGCTGCGGGATCGAGGTTGAGCGTACGCCGGTCGACGTCGGCGAAGACGGGCGTCGCACCCTCGTAGATGGCGCAGTTCGCGGAGGCGACGAAGGAGTACGGAGAGGTGACTACCTCGTCTCCAGGCGCGACACCGGCCGTGATGCAGAGCAGGTGAAGACCGGCTGTGCCGCTCGAGACAGCGGCGGCGTAAGGCGCCCCGACAACGTCGGCGAACTCCTCCTCGAAGCGATCGATTGTCGGCCCGAGCGAGAGCCGACCCGACCTGAGGACCTCGGTGACGAGCTCCTCCTCCCGCTCGTCGAGCCACGGGCTCGAAAGCGAGACAGTCCTCGAGAGCGGCACAAGTGCTCCTACGCCGTGGAGGGCGACATCTCGACCACGTCGAGCCACTGACCCCATCGCTCGCTCCGACCATGAACCGTGTCGAGGTAGGCGTTCTGCAGCTCTCGCGTCACCGGCCCGACCCCGATCTCGCGGTCGTCGACCGACCGCACGGGCGCGACCTCCGTCGCGGTCCCGACCATGAATACCTCGTCCGCGAGATAGAGATCGGTGCGAATGAGCAGCGTCTCCTCCACGCGGTAGCCGAGATCCTGGGCGATCTGGATCACGGTGTCCCGTGTGATCCCGGGCAGGATCGACATCGCGAGCGGCGGCGTCATCAAGGCGCCGTCCTTGACCACGAAGATGTTCTCTCCCGGGCCGTCGGCGACGTATCCGTCGTGCGAGAGCATGATGGCCTCGTCGTATCCCGCGCGCCTCGCCTCGGTCGTGGCGAGCATCGAGTTGAGGTAGATCCCGGTGGCCTTCGCGACATGCGGGATCACATTCGGCCCGACGCGCTCCCAGCTCGAGATCTTCGCCCTGATGCCGGCGTTCTGGCTCTCTTCCCCGAGGTAGGCGCCCCACGGGAAGCTGATAATCACGACGTCGATCGGGTTTCCGGTCGCGGCCACACCGAGCTCGCCAAAGCCGTAGAACGCCAGCGGTCGGATGTAACAGGAAGCGAGCCCGTTGGCCGCGATCAGCTCATGCGTCGCGGACCGGATCTCCTCAGCTGTGTACGGGAGATCCATATAGAGCACCTTGGCGGAGTTCTGCAGGCGTACCAGATGGTCTTTGAGGCGGAATACCGCAGGGCCGTTCGGGGTGTCGTAGCAGCGGATGCCCTCGAACACGCCAGAGCCGTAGTTGAGCCCGTGACTCGCGACGTGGATCTTCGCGTCGGCCCAGTCGACGAGCTCGCCGTTCATCCAGATCTTCTCGGTCTCCTGCATCAGATCAGCTCTCCTTTTGTCTCGACGAATCGTAGGTTGGGTCGGCGACGACGTCCATCGGCTTGGCTCGTGCAAGGCGTCCGAGCTCGACCGGGGCGATCCCGACCATGTGGCGCGGTGATCCCGCCCCCGCCCAGACAAGCGGGTGCTGGAGGAGCGATCGCTCCATGAGAACGGTTTCGATCTTCGGCAACGGGAACGGGGCAACGGCGCCTGGCGCGAATCCCGTCGTGGTCTCGACCTCCTTCGCCGTAGCAACTCGAGCCGACTCGGCTCCAACGGCGCGCGCGACCTTTACAGGATCGCCGCGCCGATCGCCCGGGACGAGCGCGAGGACGGGCTTGTCGCCGCACACAAGGACTAGGGACTTGACGATCTGGTCCAGACCGCACCCAACCGCGGCGGCCGCGGCTGCGGCAGTCGGCGTTCCGTCGGGAAACTCCTGAATACGCGCTTCGGCTCCGGAATCGCGGAGGAAGGAGGACACTCGTTCGACCGGCTCCGGCCAGGTAGCCACCACGCTCGCAGCCTACCCGTCCGGCTCGTGATCCCG
>JAERMP010000315.1 GCA_016844515.1 Thermoleophilia bacterium
GGGAGGCGGCCTGCGAGCTCGTCCAGCTTCTCGGAGAGGAGCGCGTTGTCGAGAGTCATCGAGTGATCTTCGCCGATGGAGACCGAGTCCGGGGAGCGCGGCGTGCTTGGCGACGCGTAGGGGCGAGGCATGCCTCGCCCTCGATGCGGCTCCCTCGGCGGAGGGCGACGCAAGCGTCGTCCCTGCGAGGTGTGTAAGAGCGAGATACATCTCGCCCGGTCGGACACCCTCCTCTAGGCTCTTCTGACGATGATCGCCAGGCAGTCACGACTGTTCATCCCTACTTTGCGCGAGGCCCCCGCGGACGCGGAGGCCGTCTCGCACAAGCTGCTCGTCCGCGGGGGCTACATCCGCCAGGTGGCGGCCGGCATCTGGACGTTCCTGCCGCTCGGTTGGCGCGTGCACCAGAAGGTCGTCCAGATCATTCGCGAGGAGATGGACGCGATCGGCGGTCAGGAGATGCTCATGCCCGTCCTGACGCCGTACGAGCTCTGGCAGCAGTCGGGCCGCGACTACATCCAGGAGATCTTCCGTCTCCAGGACCGCGCCGGGCGCGAGTACGTGCTGCCGATGACGCACGAGGAGACGGTCACGTTCCACGCCAAGGAGATCGCGAGCTACCGTCAGCTGCCGCAGCTCCTGTACCACTTCTCGATCAAGGAGCGTGACGAGCCCCGGTCGCGCGGCGGGCTCCTGCGGCTGCGCGAGTTCATCATGAAGGACGCGTACTCGTTCGATCGCGACGAGGCTGGGCTCGATGTGGCGTTCCGCAGGAACGAGGAGGCGTATCACCGCATGTTCGAGCGCGCCGGGCTCGAGTTCTCGTACGTGGACGCCGAGTCGGGGATGATGGGCGGCAAGGAATCGAAGGACTTCCTCGCGCCCTCGGGATCGGGTGAGAACGTCCTCGTCACCTGCGAGAACGGCGACTACGCAGCCGATCTCGAGATTGCGCGCGGCGTTCCGCGCAAACCGGACTTCCCCGCGGCTCACGACGCGCCGAAGGAGGTCGCGACGCCAGGCGTGACGACTATCGACGCGCTCGCCGAACAACTTGGCATCGACGCCGCGGCGACTTCGAAGGCGATGCCGGTCGTGACCACGGACGGAAAGCTTGTGCTCGGACTCGTGCGCGGCGACGATCGGCTTTCCGAGCCGAAGATGCTGGGAGTTCTCGGGAGTGACTATCGGCCGGCCACCGACGAGGAGATTCGCACGGCGTTCGGCGCGGGCGGAGGCTCTCTCGGCCCGGTCGGAATCGACGTCGAAGTGGTCGCAGACGAGGCGCTGCGCGACGGGCACTTCGTCGCGGGTGCGAACCGCGACGGCTGGCACCTCCTCGGCGTCCAGGCCGGACGTGACTACGAGCCACGCTTCGCCGACATCCGAGAGGCGCGCGAAGATGATCGCTGCCCCGCGTGCGGCGGCGCGCTTCACTTCCAGACTGCGATCGAGGTCGGACACATCTTCAAGTTCGGCTCCCGCTACTCGGAGCCGCTCGGCGCGACCTTCCTCGACGAGGACGGGGTGGAGAAGCCGCTGATCGGCGGCAGCTACGGGGTCGGCCCGGCGCGCGTCATGGCTGCGGCTGTCGAGCAGCATCACGACGACAACGGGATCGTCTGGCCCCCCGCGATCGCACCCTACGACGTGCATATTCTCTCGCTCGACGGCGGCTCGGACGAGGTCCGCGAGCGTGCGGAGGAACTGGTGGTCACGCTCGCCGAAGCCGGCCTCGACGTGCTCTTCGACGACCGTGACGAGCGCCCTGGGGAGAAGTTCGCCGATGCCGATCTCATCGGTTGCCCGGTGCGTGTGATCATCGGGAAGAAGACCCTGGACGACGGTGCAGCCGACGTCCGTCGCCGCGACGGGTCGTCGGAGGAGCGCGTCGCGATCGCAGACGTGCTGAAATGGGTCCGGCAAGACTGATGGCGAAGCGGCGGAGATACAGCGAAGAGCACTTCGGCCCGACGATCGAGCGGCTGATGATCGAGACGGGCACCACCTACAGGGGCCTCGCCGACAAGGCCGATCTCTCCGCCGGCTACCTCAATCACATCGTCCACGGGAACCGGCCCGTCCCGTCGAACGACGTGATCGCCCGCATCGCCGAGGCGCTGGGCGTCGAGGCGGAGCATTTCCGCGAGTACCGCATACGCGTCATCACCGAGAAGCTCGAGACGATGCCCGACTTGATCGACCGGCTGTACAAGCGCCTGGCGTAGCTCGTGGACGAGGTCTGACCCCACGGGTCTGACCCCAATGGATAACTTCGGGGCTCCTCCGACGTACTACAGGACAGGAGTGCGGCGCCGCCCCGACACCGAGCTGATCGTCCTCGCCCGCAAGGGGTCTGCGGAGGCCGCTGGCGCGCTCTTCGACCGCTACTGGACGCTCGCGTGGCGCGCGGCATATGCCGTCACAGGAGATCGCTCCCTCGCCGACGACGCTGCTCAGGAGGCCGTAGAGAAAGCGTTCGCCGCGCTCGATCGGTTCGACGAGACTCGGCCGTTTGCGCCCTGGCTGAAACGGATCGCGATCAATCGCGC
>JAERMP010000316.1 GCA_016844515.1 Thermoleophilia bacterium
CGCAGGAGCAGCTTGCGCAGCGAATGGGCACGAGCCACTCTGCGATCTCTCGCATCGAACGCGGGCAGCACAGCACGAGTGTGGCGACTCTCCAGCGGCTTGCGGAGGCGCTGGAGGTGCGCTTTGTGATGGGCTTCGAGAGCGGGCCGCCCGAGTAGCCAGTCCGCGAGCTCGTCTCCGTGTAACCCAGGGAGGTACGGACTCGGCGAGCGACGGAGCGGCGCCGGAGTCGAACCGAGCGAGCCGTGGGTTACACGACCGCACGAGGTTTGAAGACCAGCGAGGGTTTCGGCTGAGTCCTGGATGCACCCTGGATTCCAGTGTCTGAAAGGCATGGTGCGTGACTGTGTTTGAGGCAGTAATCGAGATCAGTCCAGCGAGAGCACGCTCGCCCAGACGAGAGTTCCAGTCCGTCGCCCTGGCTACACGCTGCTTGACGCCTCCGGGAGTTCGGCGTCGGACGCGAGTGCGATCGGATCGTCCAGGCTCCGGTTTCGGGCGACGTAGATGGCGAACGGCGCGGACCCGACTAGAGATCCGGTCGCGGCGATGACGAAGACCGTTCTCGTCCCGACCGCGTTGATCAGTGGACCGGCGGCAATCAGGCCTAACGGCCCGGTGAGGAACATCACCCCGAGTGCGGCGGACAGCACCTTGGTGCGGAGCGCTGCGGGTGTGCGCGTCGTGATGACGGTGAAGATCGGCGCGCCGGTCAGCGGTCCGACGAACCCCTGCAGGACCAGCACAGCGGCGACTCCCACAGCGGGGAGAGGGAACCCCAGCAGCAGCTTCGGGATCGACGCGAGCACGAGTGCTGCCGCGGCGACGTGGAGCGCCCCGAACCGGCGCACGACGCCCGAGACGACGGGCATCCCGAGCAGCGCTCCGGCACCCATCGCGGCGTAGAAGACACCTGCGATACGGGAGTTCTGGTCGTATTCGGAATACGCGAACACGGACAGCGTCGTCACGAACAGCGCGAAGAAGAACTCCATCGTCAGCATCGTGATGCACAAGACGACGAGCAGTCTGGTTCGAAGGATGTACCGGACACCCGCAAGCAGCCCGCGCTCCTCGGCCTCGGTTACCGGTTTCCTCCGTGGCACGAACAAGGCGACGGCGATCGCGGCGACTCCGAAGGTGGCGGCATCGACGTACAGCACGTTCGTCGGGCCGAGTGCGGCGATCAGGACGCCCGCCAGCGCGGGCCCGACGAGGGGCGCAGTCGTTTGCGCACCGTCGAGGTAGGCGTTCACGCGAGCGACGAGGCTCTCCTCCTCGCCGACTACCTCGACCAGGATCAGACGCTGCGCGGGCATGTGCGCCGCCGTGCAGACGCTCGTGAGGGCGACCAGCACGACCAGCAGCGGGAACGACAGCGCGTCGAGGCTGTAGAGCGCAGGGATTGCGGCAAGCAGCGGAAATCGCGCCGCATCTGCGATCACCATCGTCTGCCTTGCCCCGATCCGGGCGATCAGCGAGCCCGCGAAGAGGGGCAGCGTGACGAACGGGATGCTCCCGATTCCGAGAACGAGCCCCAGCTTCGTCGCCGACCCGGTCGTCACGAGGACGAACCAGGGCAGCGCCAACACCGTCATCGACGAGCCGATCGACGACACCACTTCCGCAGCCACGATCGCGCGGATCTGAGTCGAGCTAGCCCTGCTCACTGAGCAGCGCCAAGCTCGTGACGACTCTCCACTTCCAATGACCTCCAAGCCGAAGAACGAACAGGACTGACCGCGAACATCGATCGCGGCCACACGGGGCCCTGAGGTCAGACAGTCGTCACGCGCTGAATAGTAGTCGCTGCGCGACCGTCACGAGCGGCAAGCGCACGTCGGAGGCTCGCCCACCCATGGCCTGTCAAGGGACATTCCAGAACGCTCGCGCAACCAGAGGTACGGACGTCTGACCTCACGTACCCTGCGGACTCGGGCGATCTTCGCGGTCCGCGACAATGGCCGCGTGGCGCTTCAACGGATGGACAACGTCGGCATCGTGGTGGAGTCGCTTGATGCCGCTATCTCGTTTTTCGCCGAGCTGGGCCTCGAACTCGAGGGGCGAGCCATGATCGAAGGAGACTGGTCAGGGCGCGTCACTGGACTGCGCGACCAGCGCGTCGAGATCGCCATGATGCGTATGCCGGACGGCCACGGCAGGATCGAACTCTCGCGCTTTCTCACGCCGCCTCCGGTCGCCGATCACCGGAACGCACCGGTAAACGCCCTCGGCTACCTCCGCGTCATGTTCGCGGTGGACGACCTCGACGATACGCTGGCCCGGCTCCGCGAGCACGGCGCGCAGCTCGTCGACGAAGTGGTCCAGTACAAAGACGTGTATCGGCTCTGCTACGTCCGAGGCCCCGAGGGCATTCTCATCGGGCTGGCCGAGCAAATCGGCTGACGCCCAAACGCGCTCGGGCGTCATTCGCGAACACTCGCCAGCCGAAGGCTACGGTCGGTCTACTCGTCAGCCCACCAGTCGCGCTGGCCATCGACATCTTCGCGCGGATCCTCGCCGAGATTGGGCGCGCCGATGACGAGGAT
>JAERMP010000317.1 GCA_016844515.1 Thermoleophilia bacterium
TGCGATCGCTCGGCGCCGATCACGTCATCGACTACACACACGAGGATTTCACCCGGAGTGACCAGCGTTACGACCTGATGCTCGATGTCGCCGGGAGCAGGTCGTGGTCAGAGTGCAAGCGCGTACTCGAGCCGCAGGCGACCCTCGTGATCGTCGGAGCACCGAAGGGCAGCCGTCTGATGGGACCTCTGAGTCACATGGTCAAGGTACGTCTGGCGGCAGTGCGGAGCAGCCGGAAGGTCGTCTTCTTCATCGCGAAGTTCAACAAGGCGGACATGGTGGTCTTGCAGGAGCTCCTCGAGGCCGGGAAAGTGAAACCGGTCATAGACAAGCGTTACGAGTTGAGCGAGATCGCCGACGCTTTCCGGTACATGGGAGAAGGACACGCCCAAGGAAAAATCGTCCTCACGGTGTGAGGAGCGGGCGACCGCTGGAATGAAGCCGCTACTAGTCGGACGTGAGCTCGTCACCGATGTGCAGCGTGCCAGGATCGACCACGAGCGCGCCCACGGCGAGGCAGGCGTCTCGCTCGCGAGCGATTGTTCGCAGAACGTCAAGATCACGCTCGATGCCACCGGCTTGCGCCCGCGTCGTCATCACGCAACGCTCGATCCGCATATCGATGTCCAAGGTCACGTGGCCAAGAGCGATCTTCGATCCGACGAGCGAGTCCTCGCCATCGCCATCGAGCAGCACGTTCGCCCGGAACCGCCTCGGGTCCCACCGGCCAACCGTCGCCGTCGATACGAGCGATACACGTGCGCCGGGGTTGTCGTGAAACGCCCCTTCTGCCCCGTCGAACGGCTCCCAGTCACTGGTCGCTTCCTGCTCGAAGTCGACCACGTTCTCGTACTGGCGCGCCGCCTCCGTTACAGCTGAACGCAATGTCACCGGCCGACCGAGCCACTCCGACAGTGCCTCGTCGTCAGCCGCAGTCGTCCCGTCGGGCAGCGTGATCTCGGCTGCCCCGTCGTCACGCAAACGAGCCGACGCGAACAACAGCTCAGGCACACGACGCCCCGTTAGCCCAAAACCGGTCACGACGTCGTATATCGCGAAGCGACGGTCGCCCTCGAGACCATCTCGATTCACCGACACCGAGTCGAGCTGCTCACCTTGCAGCGACTTCACCGGATATCGCCACAGCTCGGCGACTTTCACACCATCGACAGTAACATCGGCGAGTACCTGCCCCGACTAGGCGCACCGCCCGTCGAGCCGGATCGTCCACGGGTCGATCGTGTGGATCCGAAGATGCGTCACGCTCCACGGATCGCGCGCGAGCGTGGCGCGGACGCTGTCCTCCGACTCGGCCTCGACGACGTGTACCACACGGTATTCGTCGGCGAGCGGCCCGCCCAGGACGATGAAGCCCGCGTCCACGAGCCCGTCCATGAAGGACGCGTGCGCGGGCCAGTCGGACTGCTCCTCCAGCTGCCTCGACCGGTCGTACTGAGAGCCGGAGCGGTGGAGCACGACGAGGAACGTCGGCACGCTCGCTGTCTACCACACGGGCGAGTAGGGTGCCCACGGTGCCCGGAGCCTGGCGGGTGCTCTCCAGCGCACTTCGCTTGGACCTACGGCCACAGGAGGGAAGCTGATGACACCTGACCCAGATCGACTTCACGATTTCGCGCGGCGTTACACCGAAGCGTGGTGTAGCCAGGACCCCGCGAGCGTGGCCGCGAACTATGCGCCCGAGGGCTCGCTCACAATCAATGGTGGTACGCCCTCGGTGGGGCGGGCTGCGATCACGGAGGCAGCGCAGTCATTCATGACGACGTTTCCGGACATGCGGCTGCTCATGGACGACCTCGTCGTTCGAGAAGACGGGAGCGAGTACCACTGGACCCTCATCGGCACGAACAGCGGGCCGGGCGGCACCGGAAACCGCGTTCGAGTCTCGGGGTTCGAGGAGTGGACGATCGGCGACGACGGGCTCGTTGCCGAGTCGCAAGGCCACTTCGACCAGGCTGAATACGACCGGCAGCTGGCGCACGGGGTCGACGCAACGTGAACGACGTAGAGCGAGAGCTCGACGCAATCGTCGCCGAGACGGCGTTCTCGGGCGTCGTGCGTGTCGACCGTGCGGATCGGATCCTCGTCGCGAAGGCCTACGGCTTCGCACACCGTGGCTACGAGATCCCCAACGAAGTCGACACCAGGTTCGCGACCGCGAGTGGCGTGAAGGCCTTGACGGCTCTGGCGGTCGTGAGCCTGATCGAGGATGGGTCGCTCGAGCTCTCGACGACGGCCCGCTCCTTGCTGGGTGCCGATCTCCCCCTCATCGGAGATGACGTGACCGTCGAGCACCTGCTCGCGCACCGTTCGGGAATCGGGGACTACCTCGACGAGAACGTGGAGATGGACATCAACGCCTACCTGATGCCCGTCCCGGTCCACGAGCTCGTGGTGACCGAGGACTATCTCGCCGTGCTCGACGGGTACCCGACGAAGTTCGCTCCGGACGAGCAGTTCGCGTACTGCAACGGCGGCTACGTCGTGCTGGCGTTGCTTGCAGAGCGAGCGAGCGGCCAGCGTGTCTGCGAGCCGGCCGGGTTGCGCGACACGGAGTTCCTGCGCTCGGACGAGCTTCCCGGGCGTGCTGCCCTTGGCTACCTCGAGCTCGACGGCGTGTCGAGGACGAACGTCTTCCACTTGCCGGTGCGGGGAGTAGGCGACGGCGGGATCTACACCACCGCGGCCGACGTCCGGTCGCTGTGGACGGCACTCTTCGCGGGCCGCATCGTGCCGCCGAGCTGGGTCGAGCAGATGGTACGCCCCCGGAGCGACGTGCCGTCCGAGTCCATGCGCTACGGCCTCGGCTTCTGGCTGCACGCGTCGACCGACACCGTGATCCTGGAAGGCATGGACGCCGGAGTCTCGTTCCGCTCGGTCCATGACCCGCGGTCAGACCTGACGCATACGGTCATCTCGAACACGACCGACGGAGCGTGGCCGGTCACTCGCTTCCTGGGCGAGCGACTCGGGACCTGAGCCAACGCAACAGTCTCGAGCGAGAGTTCACTCGCGCATGTGAGCCACGCATTCCTGGGCCGCGACACGGAGCGGCGCGTCGTCAGGGTGACCGCGGTTGCGGCCAGTTGATCCTGAGCGGAAGATCCCGCACGATGGAACCCATGTCAGAGTCAGAGTTCGAACCAGTCCCCGAAGCCATCGCCGATCGCTACGGGGTGGCTATTCCCCCGCGTTGGGAGCGACTTCTCTCTAACACGACTGGCGGAGTTTTCCGGGGAGGGGAGTTCGTCGTGCGGGTAGAACCGGCCGATCCCGCGAGTGTGAGATGGGAGCATGCACTTCTTCGGTTCCTGGCGAACGAGATCGAGCAGGTGGTCGCGCCACTCGCGGCGCTCGATGGCTCAACCTTCTATCTGGACGGTGGCCACGTCGTTTCAGTCTTTCCGTTTCTCGAGGGCGAGGAACTGCGGTCTCGCGAGGCGCTCTTCCGACAAGAGCTGCCGGCGTTGCTCGCACGTCTGCATCGACACGCTCAGGCGTGGCCGGTGACCGAGCAGCGTCCCGGCGTGCCTTCACTGCGTGACCGGAACTGGGATAGGAACGACTGGTGGGACTGGAGCTTGGTCGAAAAGCCGGCGTCATTGGTGCGGGCATTCGAAGAACTGCGCGCATGGGTCGCAGACGCCAACGATCTGCGTGTCTGCGCGATCCACGGTGACTTCCATACGGGAAACGTTCTGGTGCGCGATGGGCGCGTCGCTGGGATCGTCGATTGGCAGTACGCGCGCACGGACTGGCCTGCTCTTGAGCTGGCTGGGATGGTCTGGGACCTGTCATGGGACGGCAGCTCGACGACGATCGATCACGCGCTCCGTGATGACCTCGTTCA
>JAERMP010000318.1 GCA_016844515.1 Thermoleophilia bacterium
CAACCGCGAGCAGGTCGAGGTCAGCTTCGTCTTCTTCTCGACCAGGATCTCGCTCCTCGTGCTGATCCTTCTCTGCGTCGGGCTCGGCTTCGCCGCGGGTTACCTCTTCGATCAGCTGCGCGACCGGCGCAAGCGCCGCTCGTCAGCGCAGTAGCGTCGCGAGCCGCTCGATCCCCTCGACGATTCGCTCCGGCGTCTCGTAGCTGAACGCCAGGCGAGCTGCACTTCGTCCGAGATTCGAGTCGCGGGGGAAGAAATCCTCGCCAGGTACGAACGCAACGCCTTGAGGCTCGGCGCGGGCCTGGAGCTCGGCGGTAGAGACACCGTCTGCAAGCTCGAGCCAGAGGAAGTAGCCGCCCTCGGGCCGGCTCCACGACGACCCGGCCGGGAAGCTCCGCTCGAGCGCGCCTATCATCGCGTCGCGTCGCGCACCGAGCTCGGCGCACACGCGGACGAGGTTCGGCTCGAAATGGCCGCGTTCGATGAACTCGGAGATGGTCGCCTGGGCAAGGAACGGCGGTGAGATGTAGGTCGAGACCGCGCGCCCCTCGAACGCAGCAACGGTGTCGATCGGGAGCACGAAGTACCCGACACGGAGGCCGGGGGCAGCGGTTTTCGAGAACGAGGACGTGTAGGTCAGGAGCTCGCCGCCCTCGAGCTCGTGCAGGCTCGGGGGAGCCTCGCCCTCGTAGCGGACGAGGCCGTACGGGTCGTCCTCGAGAACAGCCAGCCCTTGCGCGACGGCAATCTCGACGATCCGTCGTCGACGCTCGGTGGACAGCGTCCGCCCGCTCGGATTCTGAAACGTCGGAATCGTGTAGAGGAACGAGGGCGGTTCGGGTCTGCTGCCAAGCTCGGCCTCGAGCGCCTCTGGGTCGAGCCCCTCCTCGTCCATCCGGAGCGCGACGATCTCCGCGCCCTCGCGAGTGAGAATCTTCAGCGGCCTGTCGTAGCTCGGCGCCTCCACGAGGACGCGGCCGGGCCGGCGGGCGAGCTGTTCCGCCGCGTAGAACACGAATCCTTGAAGCCCGCCGACCGTCAGGACGACCCGGCCCGATTCGACCCCGTGGCGTTCGGCGACCCATTCCCGGAGAGGCCCATAGCCACCTCCGGAGCCATACGCGAACACACGCGCGCCCTCGCGCTGCGCGACCGCGTAAGCGCACTCGGCGAGCTCGGCAGCCGGGATCAGCTCGAGCGCGGGAGCTCCGCGTGCAAACGAGATCGGCGGTTCGAGCATCTCCGCGAGCGTATCCGTCCGAGCGAGCGTGAGGGGCGAGCTACGCGGCGACGATCTCGGCGACGATCTGAGCGGTCTCAGTCGGCGTCGTGCCGACGCGGATCCCCTTCGCCTCGAGCGCGTCCTTCTTCGCTTGCGCCGTCCCCGCCGAGCCCGAGATGATCGCCCCCGCGTGGCCCATGGTCTTCCCGGGCGGCGCGGTGAAGCCCGCGATGTAAGCGACGACCGGCTTCGACATCTCCGACTCGATGAAGGCGGCGGCCTTCTCCTCCTCGTCGCCACCGATCTCACCGACCATGACCACCTGCTCGGTTTGCGGATCCGCCTCGAACAGAGCGAGGATCTCGAGAAACGACGATCCGACAACCGGGTCCCCGCCGATCCCGACGATCGTCGAGTTCCCAAGCCCGAGCTGCGTCAGCTCGTGTCCGATCTGGTAGGTCAGCGTTCCCGAGCGCGACACGAGTCCAACGGCGCCTTCGCGGAAGATCTCCGCCGGGATGATCCCGACATTCGCCTTCCCCGGCGAGAGGGCGCCCGGACAGTTCGGACCGATGAGACTGATGCCGCGACCCTGGATGTACGCGTGGATTCGCAGCATCTCGTGGGCCGGAACGCCTTCCGTGATGCAGATGACGGTCGTGATGCCCGCGGCGACCGCCTAGTACATCGCGTCAGCCGCGAACGGCGCGGGAACGAAGACCATCGCCGTGTTCGCACCGGTCGTCGCGACTGCAGAGTCGACAGTGTCGAAGACCGGGATGCCCTCGACGTCCTGGCCGCCCTTCCCGGGCGTAACCCCGGCAACGACATTCGTCCCGTGAGAGCGGTTCCGCAGCCCGTGAAAGCGGCCCTCGGAGCCCGTGAGCCCTTGAACGACGAGCCGCGTCTCCGCGTCGACGAGGATCGCCATCAGCAGTGCCCCCTCAGGTGATGTTGCCGCGTTCCTGCCGAGCGAAAAGCAAGCCAGGCAAGGACGCAGGGAGCGCACGTATTGGTAAATACGGGCGCGACTGAGGACGCAGCATGGCGCCGCTTTGCAGCCGGCAGGGACGCGGATGACATTGCCTGAGGGGGCACTAGACCGCCAACTCCACCGCCCGGCGCGCGCCCTCGAGCATCGTCGCCTCAGCATGGAGGTTGGAGAGAGCGGCCTCAGTGAGGATGCGCCGGCCCTCCTCGGCGTTCGTCCCGTCGAGGCGAACGACGATCGGGTAGGCGATTCCCATCTGCTCGACCGCCTGGAGAATCCCGCGAGCGACCTCGTCGCAGCGCGTGATTCCCCCGAAGATGT
>JAERMP010000319.1 GCA_016844515.1 Thermoleophilia bacterium
GGAGGGAGGGATAGCTGCGGCAGTACCGCCCCCTCGTCGCCCCCACCGGAGGCAGACTGCGCCCGACCTTCTCCGCACAGTGTCCGCATCGGTCTTACGGCGACCATGCCCCTGTTGGGGCATCAGAGACTGATGGCTAGTAGCAACGGAACCGGACTCTGATGGTGAGGCCGGACGCTGAAGGAGAACGTCGACGCCGTCAGCCCTCGTCCCCTCTAGCGAGGAGGCCGCGTCCGGCCTCCGTGCGGGCGGGGTCAGGTCTTCCACGTTCCGCGGAGCAGCGTCACATTCGCTCCGCGGTAATCGTCTCGACTGGGAAGTCCGACCAGCTCTCTGCGGCCCGCCGTTCAGCGCGAAGCGGCCCACTCGACGATCTGCTCGGCGGTGATCGGAAGTGACGTGACGCGCACGCCGTAGGGTTCTAGAGCGTCCTCGATAGCCGCGCTGAGGACCGCCGGCGTCAGCATCCGCCCGCCCTCGCCGGCGCCCTTGATGCCGTACGGCGTGTACGGGGACGGCGTCTCCTGATGCGCGATCGTCATCGTCGGCACGTCCATCGACGAGGGCAGGTGGTAGTACTCGAAGGTCTCGTTCCGGACGCGGCCCTGGTCGTCGTACAGGTACTCCTCGTACAGCGCGGTTCCGAGACCCTGGATCGTGCCGCCGATGATCTGACCGTTGAGCGTCTTCGGGTTGACGACCGTGCCGGCGTCGTGGACGGCGGCGTAGTGGAGGAACGAGAGCTTGCCCGTCTCCACGTCGACCTCGACGACGCCGATGTGCCAGGCGTGCCCGACGAACGGGTAGAAGATGCCGAGGTCGGAGCGGTCGTCGGAGGGGACGGTCGTGAGCGGGTGGTCGTACGTCGACTGGGCGGCGAGCCCGCTGTCGACGTCCGCGGGTAGGTCGAGCCGGAACATGTAGGCGGCGAGCGCGATCTCGGCCAGCGAGAGCTTTCGCTCCGGCGAGCCGACGACGTTCACCCCGCCGTCCTGGAACTCGAGATCGTCTCCGCTCACCTCGAGCTTGTGGGAGGCGATCCGCCTGATCTTCTCCTTCACCTCGGTGGCGGCGCCGACGACGGCGCCGGAGACCATGACCGTAAAACGAGAGCCGCCCGGGCCGGTGCCGGGAAGCGCATGCTGCGAGTCGGCATAGGTGACGACGACGCTCGAGGGATCGACGTCGAACTCCTCCGCGACCACCTGCGACACGACGGTCTCCGGGCTGTTGCCCCAGAGGCACTGCGAGTGCAGGGTGACGATGATCTGCCCGGTCGGGTCGATCTGGAGGCTCGCGCTCTCGGGGCTCGACGTCGGCGTGAACTCCGGCTGGTCGAACCAGAACCAGAACTCGGTCGAGCTGAAGACGCTCCGCTCGTTCGACGCGACGACGCCGATGCCCACATGGCGGCCCTCTGCGCGCGCCTTGTCGCGCTCGGAGACCCAGTGCTCGTAGTCGCCGAGCTCGAGCACCTTCTCGAGCACGCCCTGGTAGTTGCCGCTGTCGTAGATGTTCCCGGTCGGCGTCCGGTACGGGAACTGGTCCGGCGTGATCAGGTTCCGGCGGCGGATCTCGACGCGGTCCATGTCCAGGTCGCGCGCGGCCATGTCGACGAGCCGCTCGAGCATCCAGTTGCTGACCTCCGCGCCGAAGCCGCGGTAGGCGCCCTGCTGGTTCTTGTTCGTGAGCACGGCATGGAGGGAGTACTCCACGTCCTTGATCTGGTACGGCCCGACGATCTGCGAGAGCCCGTTCCCGTGCGTGCCGGTGCCGAACTGCAGGTAGGCGCCGTAGTCGTCGACGCAGTCGATCCTGAGCGCCCGGAAGGTGCCGTCCTCCTCGAAGGCGAGCTCGGCGTCGTACCAGCGGTCGGAGCCGCAGTGGTCGTTGTTGACGATGTGAGTGGTCCGATCCTCGACGTACTTCACCGGTCGGCCTGCGAGCATGGCGAGGAAGCCCGCGAAGGTCGGCACCTTGTGCATGAAGAACTTCGAGCCGAAGCTGCCGCCCGCGGCGACCGGGATCACCTTCAGCTTGCTCGCCGGGATCTTCAGCGACGCGGCGATCAGCCAGTGGAAGTACGTGAAGTTCATCGAGTTGGCGTAGATCGTCACGACGCCCGTGCCGGGGTCGTACTCGCCGATCGCGCCGTTCGTGTCCATCGGCATCCCGGTCGAGCGCGGCCAGCGCAGCTTCGCCTGCACCTTGCGCGGCGCCTCGGCGAACGCCTTGTCGACCTCGCCGAACGTGAAGGTGCGCTCGTAGGCGACGTTCGTCCCGAGCTTCTCGTGGACGAGCGGCGCTCCCTCGGCCTGCGCGTCGAAGGGGTCGAGGACGACGGGCAGCAGCTCGTACTCGACCTCGATCAGGTCGCAGGCGTCCTCCGCGACGTAGCGGTCCTCGGCGATCACGGCGGCGACGGCCTCGCCGTAGTGGCGCACCTTCTCGATCGCGATCAGGTCCTGGATGATCGGGCCCGCCCCGAACGAGGGGAGCGGCGCCGCGTGCGCAGCGACGTCGGCGCCCGGGCTGCGGACGATCGCGGCATGGGCCATGCCGGGCAGGCTGATGTCGTCGATGTAGCGGCCTTCGCCTCGGAGGAACCGCGGGTCTTCGACCCGGTTGATGCTCTTCCCGAGCCAGCGGCGTCCTGCCTCCTTCAGCGCGGTGTCGCTCGCTATACGCGCGGCGGCGGGAAGCTGCTCGATGGTCATGGCCGCGCCGCCACCGACTGGATCGCCTCGACGATCTGCTGGTAGCCGGTGCAGCGGCAGATGACGCCGCTGATCGCCTCGCGGATCGCGCGTTCGTCGGTCTCGCCCGGGCTCTCGCGAAGGAACTCCTGCGCGGTCAGCAGCATC
>JAERMP010000128.1 GCA_016844515.1 Thermoleophilia bacterium
CGGCGTGCCCTCCGCGCGCATGTCCGGCTAGACGCGTCGCCTACAGCGAGCAGAGCGCGTACCCGGTGACCGTCATCGTCTGCCCGCCACCCAGGGCAGCGAGCGAGACGACGCCGACCGCCGTCCACGTGCCGACGGCGGTCGGGTACGAGGCGACGAGCTGCGCACGTTCCTTTTGCGCAGCGGTCGTCGTCACGAGCGCGCCGCCGCCGAGAAGCACCTTCCCGACCGGGCATGAGGCGGTAGCCGTAGCCGTCGTGTTGCGGGGCGCGTTGGCAGCCGTTGTCACGGGAGTGCCGACAACGAGCTGCGAACCTGACGGTCCTGCCGGTCCTTGCGGGCCGACCGAGCCTTGCGGGCCGATCGCACCCTGCGGGCCGGGGTCACCTTGCGGACCCTGGGGGCCGGGCGCTCCGTCGACACCGTCAGCACCATCGGCTCCGGGAGGGCCTTGCGGGCCTGTGGGCCCGACTGGGCCCTGAGCGCCGACGGGTCCCTGGATTCCCTGATTCCCTTGCGGCCCTTGAGGACCAGTGGAACCTGTCGGCCCGCGCTCTCCGGTCGGTCCAGTGGGGCCCTGAAGCCCGGCGTTGCCCTGCAGGCCCTGCGGCCCGACCGCCCCGCGCTGGCCGCGCCGGTTCCAGGTGACGCGACTCTCACCCGAACGGCAACCCTTCGACCCGGGGATCACTCGCAGTTCGCCGGTCACCTGCTGGTAGCACCCTGAGTAGACGCCGCGCGCGTTCGGGATCTCAGTGCGCATCGACTCCGCGGGAGCTCCGCTCGCCGCGCCGGTGAGAAGCACGAGCGCAACCGCAGACGCAAGCAGGGCAATGCGGACGATCGTGCTGGTCATGTCATTGGATCAAACCGAGCGTTGCCTTAAACACGACGGGCTGAAATCCCCCAGGAGGGGCAGATAACCACACTCGGTGGTCGACGTGAACACAACTTAGACAACACGTGAATAGCGGTTCCGGCAGTGACGGCTACTACCCTTCGGCCACTGTGTCGGTCCTGATCGCGACCAACCTGCGCAAGGAGTTCTCGGGCGACCCGCTTTTCGAGGGCGTCTCGTTCAGCGTCGGCCGACGCGACCGCCTCTCCCTCGCTGGACCGAACGGCGCGGGTAAGACCACTCTCCTGCGCGCGATTGCAGGCGAGACCTCACTGCAGGGGGGAGAGCTTGCATTCGCAAAGGGGTCACGGGTCGCGCTCCACGACCAGCGGCCGCCGCGCGAGCTCGGCCTGACGCTGCGGGAGTACGTCCTTTCAGGCGCACGCGACCTTCTCACCGTCGAGGAGGATCTGCGCCGGCTCGAGAGCGAGATGGCCGCAGGCGCCCACGACGACGCGACGCTTCGCCGCTACGCGGAGGCGCAGGCCCGCCTCGAGCATGCCGGCGGCTGGACGTGGCGAGATCGCATCGCACAAGCTGCGCGGGGGCTCGGGTTCCGCGACGAGGACTTCGACCGACAGCTCGCGACGTTCTCCGGCGGAGAGCTGACGCGCGCGTCGCTGGCGCGCGCGCTTTCGGTCGACCCGGACCTGCTCCTCCTCGACGAGCCCACGAACCACCTCGACGTCGAGAGCCTCGAGTGGCTCGAGCGTGAGCTGGAGACGCTCGATGCGGCCGTCATCCTCGTCGCTCACGATCGCTGGTTTCTCGAGGCGGTCACGACGGCGGTGCTCGAGATGTCGCCGGGAGGAGTCCACTACTTCGCGGGCCCGTGGCACGAGTGGCGGCGGGAGAAGGTCGCGCGCGCCGCCGCGGCGGAGAGGACCGCCGACCGGGTGTCTGACGACATCGCGCGCCTCGAGCGTTTCGTCGCTCGCTTCCGCTACAAGAAGTCGAAGGCGAAGCAGGCGCAGGCCAAGCTCACGCAGATCGACCGGCTCGAGAAGGAGCGATCGGCCGCGCGGGAGGAGCTCGAGGCGCTGACCCGACGCCGGCGCACGCTCGGCTTCGACTTCCTCAAGCCTCCGCGAACGGGTCGGATCGTGCTCGAGGTCGACGGCATCTCGCTCTCAGCTGGCGACAAGCAGCTGCTTGCCGACGCGGCAATGGTGGTCGAGCGGGGGGAGAAGGTCGCGCTCGTCGGCCCGAACGGGAGCGGCAAGACAACGCTCCTCGAAGCGATGCTCGGACGAATCGCGTTCGACGCGGGCACTGCCACGCTGGGCCACGGCGTCGTCCCTGGGTACTTCTCGCAGCACACGCAGGAGCTGCCCAAGCAAGGCTCGGTGCTCGATGCGACGGCGGCAGCCACGGGCCTTCCCCGACCGCAGGCACAGACGCTGCTCGGGCGGTTTCTCTTCTCCGGCTGGGAAACGCACGAGCGCGCCGTCACCGCGCTCTCGGGGGGCGAGCGGCGGCGGCTTTCCCTTGCGCTGCTCGTCGCCTCGGGCGCGAACTTCCTCGTTCTCGACGAGCCGACCAACCACCTCGACCTCGAGAGTCGCGAAGCACTCGAGGCGGCGCTCGAGGCGTTTCCCGGCACCGTGCTCATCGTCTCGCACGACCGCGCGCTCCTCGACGCCGTGCCCGATCGCATCGTCGCGATCGAAGACGAGGCGCTTCGCTCGTACGACGGCGGTTGGGCCGATCTCACGCGGGAGCGAACGGCTGGCGAGCCGACCGACGAGCCGGTGAAGGAGAAGAAGCCTCGGCAGGCGCGCGCGCGTCCCGAGCGCACGTCTCCGACGGACCTCGAGCTTGTCGAGGCGGGCATCGCGGGCGTTGAGGCCCGCATCTCCGAGCTCGAAGGCAAGCTGGCAGGAGATTGGAACGACATGGACCTCCTCACCGCCCATCGAGCTGGCCGCGACGAGCTGCAGGCGCTTCTCGCCCGCTGGGAGGTGCTGTTCGAAGACACCCAGCGCTCGCCCCCGTAGATGCTTGATCGAGCCCGCCGTCCCAAGTAACAGACTGTTACTTGGGAGCATGGAGCATCGACCGAATGTGACGACGCGAAGGTGCGGCGGCGTACAGGGGGCATGCACGCCGTGACTCTCGACGCTCCCCGTTCCGTAGAGACCACGGCGCCTTCGTTCGCCGCGGTCGCAGAGGAGCTCCTCGACGACGTGTACGGCTACTTGCTGTACCTGACCAAGAACTGGGCGGTTGCCGAGGATCTGACCAGCGAGACGTTCGAGGCGGCGTTCAAGAAGTGGCGCCGCTTCGACCCACGCCGTGGAACGCCGCGCGCCTGGTTGCTCGCAATCGCACGCACCACCGCGCTCGACTGGTTTCGCGCCGACTCGCGAAGACGGCGGCGCGAGGAGCGAGCCGATGCGGCAGAGCCTCGTCGTGATAGCGAGGGCGCCTTCGGCGAAGGCCTGTCACCAGCGCTCGAGGAAGGGCTCCGTGCACTGACAGCCGGCGAGCGCGAGGTCGTCGCCCTGCGGGTCGTCCTCGACCTCGACGGTGAAGAGACCGCCGGCCTGCTCGGGATCACGCCCACAGCCGTCTCGACCCGGCTGAGCCGCGCACTTGCAAAGCTCGAAGAGAGGATGAGACAAGATGACGTCGCCTGACCTGATCCACGAGCTCCAGGCTTCCCGCCCCGAAGCGCCGACGACCCTCCGGACGCGCGTCCGAGGAATGGCCGCGCAGGAGCAGAAGCCTCCCGTCCGGTGGCCAAGCTTCCGTCTTCCGGTTCGCCGGATGGCCCTCGTGGCCGTGCCGGCTGCGGCGGCGCTCGCGCTCGTCTCGGCGGGAGCGATCGGGCTCTCGCGCTCGAACGGCGAGGTTGCCGCGCTGCGAGGCGAGCTCGACAAGAGACAACCAGAGGTCTTCGAGGCTGCGACGCCAGACGGGTCCGAGGCCTACACAGGGACCCTTGAACGCACATTGCTGCCCCAGGTGTACAGCGACACGCCCCAAAGCTCCGCCGCCGGGGGGACTCCCACCCTGGCGTCGGGCGTCGGTGCGAACCAACAATCCGCGATCGGCCCGACGGACGACCGAAAGCAGCGCGTCAGCGCAACGCTGACCGTCGAGGTGGCCGACTCAGACGCCGTCTCACGAGCAGCACAGGACGCCCTCGACCTGACGCGGAGGCTCGGCGGCCACGTCGTCAGCGCATCGGTGGCAACGGGTGAGGAAGGCAGCGCTGCGCTGACCGTGCGTGTGCCCGTCGGGAAGGTGCAGGAGGCGATCGTCGGACTTTCAGCGCTCGGCCGCATCGTCTCGCAGCAGGTGACAATTCAAGACCTGCAGGAGACCCTGGACGCGCTCGAGCGTCGGGCGCGATCGGTGCGAGCTCAGATCGCCCTCATCTCCGCGCGGCTCGACTCCGAGTCGCTCGAAGCCGAGACGCGGGCGGTGCTCGAGAACCGCCTCAAGACTCTGCGCGGCGAGCTCCGAGAGCTGCGGCGCGGGATCTCGGGGACGAACGCCGAGGCCCGCATGTCGACGATCCAGCTCACCGTCGTCACCCCGGGAGCCTTCGGGGCGGTCGCGCCGCCGGCGCGACTCGACCGCACAATCGACGAGGCGCTCAACGTCCTTCTCTGGGAAGGCGTGATCGTGCTCGCACTCCTGATCGTCATGGCGCCGTTCGCACTCGTCGCCTTCGCCGCCTGGTTCGGACGCCGGTTCCATCGCAGGCGCGAGGAGGAACGCCTGCTCGCTCTGCCGTAGCGCTCGGCTGGGGTCTGACCCCGGATCTGACCCCGATACGCCCGCCGACGCGAGGATTGACGCCGGTTAGCGGTTCCGCAGCGTCACCTTTCGGGGGTCTGACCCTTGGACTTGTCCAGATCGAGCGTGGCTATCAGCGCCTCGGCCACGACCTTGAGCGGACGCCCAGAGATCTGGCTCGCTTTGCGGAGCCGCGCGAAGGCCTCCTCCTCCGAGAGGCCTTCGCGTTGCATGAGGATCCCCTTCGCGCGCTCGATCGCCTTTCGCGCGGCGAGCGCTTCCGCCAGCGAGTCCGCCTCCTCGCGCAGCGCCTGAAGCTCGTCGTGACGTGCCGTGGCGGTCGCGATCGCCGGAAGCAGATCCGTCTCGCGGAAGGGCTTCACGAGATAACCGAACACGCCGGCCTCGACGGCGCGGGCGACGAGCTCGCGCTCCCCGTATGCGGTCACCATGACGATCGGGATCGGACGCTCATCGAGGATCCTGCGCGCCGCCTCGATACCGTCGAGCCGCGGCATCTTGACGTCGAGGAGCGCAACGTCCGGCAGCGTCTCCCGCGCGAGCAGTACCGCTTCCTCGCCGTCGCGCGCTTCGGCGCACACCTCGTATCCAGCTGCTTCGAGAAGGCCCTTCAGGTCGAGCCGGATGATCGTCTCGTCCTCCGCAACCAGAACACGCGTCACGCCGGGAACACCACCTCGGCCCGGAGCCCGTCAGCGCTCTCGAGCGTGATTTCGCCGCGGAGCTCGTCGCGAACGAGCGCGCGCACGATCGATAAACCCGTACCCGACCCGCCGCCCCGAATCCCGTGCCCGTCGTCTGCGATCGTGAGCACGACCTCGCCGTCTCGCTGAGCGAGGGCGATAGAGACGTGCTCACCGCCGTGCTCGAGCGCGTTCTGCAGGAGCTCGGTGAAGACGAGCGCGAGCGCCGTCGCTCGCTGGCCCGCGAGCGAGACCGGCTCCAGATCGGAGCTGATCTCCTTCCCGACCACGAGACCCTGAACGAGCATCGCCCGCAGCCGGTCCACGAGCTCTCCGAGATCGACGTCGTCCTCGCGGTGCTCGGTCAGGACTTCGTGCACGGCGGCGATGGCGAGGATTCGATTGACGGAGTCCTGCAGCGCCTTGCGCGGGTCGACGTGCTCGGCCCGCGCCTGGAGCCGGAGCAACGACGCTACGGACTGGAGGTTGTTCTTCACCCGATGGTGGATCTCCTGAGCGAGAACTCCGCGCATGACCGCGCGCCCGTGCTCGAGCGCGACTGCGGCGTGGTGGGCGATCGCCTCGAGCAGCGCCTCGTCGTCGTCGGAGAACGGCGTATCGCGATCGCAGACGAGCTCACCGATCTGCCGGCGCTTCCAACGCAGCGGCAGGCGGACGGCGTAGGCACCGGGCCGCCCCTCCGGCCAGGCGATCTTCCCGTCCTCGAGGACGAGCGCCGCACCTGTGGCGTGCAGTGATTCCATCGTTGTCTTCACGATCGCCTCGAGCGACTCCTCGAGGTAGAGCGACTCGGAGACGGCTTCGGAGATCCGTGCGAGCGCCTCGAGCTCGGCAACACGCCGCTGCGCTCCTTCGTAGAGCTTCGCGTGCGCGATCGTCTGCGCAACCTGCGACGCGATCGCCACGAGCAGCTCGATCTCGGCCTCTGTGAACGTCCGCGGCTCTCGCGTGCGGACGTTGAGAGCACCCTCGAGCGCGTCCCGGGCGAGGATCGGGACGGCGAGGATCGACTGGTACTCATCCTCGGGCAGGTTGGGGAAGAGCTTGAATCGCGGGTCGAGGTGCGCCTGCTCGGAGATCATCACCGGCGCTCGCTCGGCGGCGGCGGCACCTGTGATCCCTTCCCCCGGCCGCATCCGGGGTGTCCGCGTCATCTCCTCGACCCGGCTCCCGCGGGTTGCGCGGAGGACGAGCTCGTCCGTGCGCTCGTCGTAGAGGTAGACGAAGCACGCGTCCGTGCCGAGCGCGTCGGCGACCTTGCTGGCGACGAGCTCGAGCACCTCCTGGAGGTCGAGAGACGAGTTGACCGCGGCGATGGTCTCGGAGATGGCGGCCGGTGACGTCCACGAGGCTCATTGTCGCGGGTTAGCGTTCAGTCCGATGAGCACTGAGTGGCTGCTGTTCCTCCACCTCGCCGGCGCGTTCCTGTTCGTCGCCGGCGCCGTCGCGGCCGCCGCGCTGCGGATCGCGGCGATGCGCCGAGAGCGGCCGAGCGAGATCGCGCTGCTGATGCGGGCTGTCCGCTCGTTCATCCCGCTCATCGGGATCGGTCTGCTACTGGTCGTGGTCTTCGGCATCTGGCTCGCCGATCGCCTCGCGATCGGCCTCGGAACGGGCTGGATATCGGCGACGTTCGCGCTGCTCGGGTGGGTCGTCATGGTCGGCGCGGTTGCTGGCCGACAGGACCGCCATACGCGAGAGCTCGCCGAGCGGCTCGCCGCCGAGGGAGACGCCCCGAGCGCCGAGCTCAAGCGCCGCTTGCATGATCCACTGAATTTGGCGCTCAACGCCTCGCTGCTCGCGGCGACGATCGCGATCGTCGCGCTCATGGTCTGGAAGCCATGACAAGCGTGCAATACGGTCGTAGGATTCCCCTCGCGTGAGCTTCGACGACTGGATCCTCGCGCTTCACGTCCTCAGCGCGTTCGCGATGGTCGGAGCCATCGTTCTCTTCTGGATCCTGATCGTCGTCATGCGCGACATCGATACCGCGAGCGAGACGGTCGCCTTCGGGCGGGTCGCGACTCTCGGGAACAGAGTCGTCATCGTCGGCATCCTGGGAACGCTCGTCTTCGGAGTCTGGCTCGCGATCTCGCTCGACGCGTACCAGCTCCGGGACGGCTGGATCATCGCGGCCCTCGTCCTCTGGGCAGCCGCAAGCGGAACTGGAGCGCGGGCGGGAACCGAGTACGCGAAGGCGATGACGAGGGCCGAGGAACTACAGGCATCGGGGCAGGAAGGCCAGCCGGGTGAGCTGCATGCGCTCAACCGGAGCTCAGCCGGACTGAAGATGCACGCATTGTCGTCGGTGCTGGTCGTCCTCGCGCTCATCGACATGATCTGGAAGCCCGGCGCATGAACCTGCTCTCGGCGATCCGCCCCGACAGCTGGAATTTCCCGCTCTTCTTGCACGTTCTGGGCGCGATGATCCTCGTGGGGGCCACGGTCACCGGCGCATCCGCGCTCGCACTTGCACGTGGAGACGGACGCCTACTCCGGCTCGGCTACTGGTCTCTGGTGATCGTCGGTCTGCCCGCATGGGTCTTGATGTATGGAGGGGCGACTTGGATCTACTCGAGGGAAGGGCTTGACGAGGTCCCGATTGATTCGGCATGGACCGCCATCGGCTTCATTGTGGCCGAGGCAGGAGGACTACTTTTCCTCGTCGCACTCGTGACGGGCGGCATCGGTGTCCGCCGGCTCCGGAACGGCAGGGGTTCCGCTCTGCTCAAGCTCACCATGGTGATCTCGCTCGTCCTACTCGCGGCGTACGTCCTCTCAATCTGGGCCATGTCCGCGAAGCCGGGCTGACGCCATCGGTGCACTCCAGTCGAGGCCGGAGGTCGGCTTTGCCGACCGGGAGGCCAAGCGCGGTCGAGTGCACACCGCGCAAAGGAGGGGGCACGTGGGGGAACCTCGGTTCCCCCACGAACGACCACGGGCTCCACACCAGGGAGCCCGCGATCGGCCGTCAGATACAAGGCGCTCCGCTCGCCTAGCGGTTCGCCCTGCAGCGCGCATCATGGAACTTTCGTCGGCGGAGTTCAAGTGCCATCGTCACAGAGCCGCGAGGTACTTGTCTTTTTCCCACTCCGTGACCTGCACGCGGTACTCGTCCCACTCCTTGCGCTTGAGCTCGATGTAGCGCGGGAAGATGTGCTCGCCGAGCGCGCGCCGCATCACCTCGGAGCCCGCGAGCTCGTCAATCGCTTCGCCGAGCGACTCCGGAAGCGCGATGATCCCGCGCTCGCGCCGCTGCTCGGTCGTCAGCCGATAGAGGTTCCCCTCCATCGAATCGGGGAGCTCGTAGCCCTTCTCGATTCCCTCCAAGCCGGCCTGCAGCAGCGCGGCGAACGCGAGGTAGGGGTTGCAGGCGGGATCGGGGCAGCGGATCTCGGCACGCGTCGCCTGCTCGGAGCCCGGCTTGTAGAGCGGTATCCGGATGAGCGCCGAGCGGTTGCGCTGCGACCAAGCCACGTAGACGGGCGCCTCATAGCCAGGCACGAGCCTCTTGTACGAGTTGACCCACTGCGCGAGCACGGCGGACATCTCGCGCGCGTGAACGAGCAGCCCGGCGATGAAGCTCTTCGCATTCTTGGAGAGGTGATGCGGGTCACGCCGGTCGAAGAACTGGTTGCGACCGCCCTTGAACAGCGACATGTGCGTGTGCATGCCGGAGCCGTTCTCGCCAAACAGCGGCTTCGGCATGAAGGTCGCGTAGTAGCCGTGCCAGGCAGCGACCTCCTTGACGATGAGCCGATAGGTGATCGTGTAGTCGGCCATCGAGAGCGCATCCGCGTAGCGCATGTCGATCTCGTGCTGGGAGGGGCCCACCTCGTGGTGGTGGTACTCGATCGGGATGCCGACCTCTTCGAGAGCCGCGATCGTGTCGTTGCGCACCTCGGTCGCCGCGTCCTGCGCCGTCATCGCGAAGTAGCCGCCCTCGTCGATCGTCTCGGTTCCCTTGTCGTCCTCGAAGAGGAAGTACTCGAGCTCGGGACCGACATTGAACGCGTCGAAGCCCATGCTCTTCATGCGGTCGAGCGCCTTGCGAAGCGCGAAGCGCGGATCGCCCTCGTACGGGACGCCGTCTGGCGTGACGACGTCGCAGATCATGCGGGCGACCTTCGCGCCGATCGCGTGCCCGTGCTCGTCGATTGGCCGCGGCATGAGCTGGAAACTGGCCGGGTCGGGGATCGCCACCATGTCGGACTCCTCGATCGCGTTGAAGCCCGTGATCGACGAGCCGTCGAAGCCCATCCCGTCGTTCAGCGCCTCCTGCATCTCGGACGGGGTAACAGCGAACGACTTGAGATGTCCCTCGAGATCGGTGAACCAGAAGAGAACGTGCTCGACGTTCTCGTCCCTGATCCGCTTGAGTACCGCGCGCCGCGCGGCCAAGCTCGACGTCGCGCGGTCGCGGCTCTTGACCATCGTCCCCCGCGCCTGCGTCCTGGGTCGTGCCATGAAAACCTCCCTTGAAAACAAAAAGACCCCGGGCGAGATCGCCCGAGGCCACGTTGCCTCACAACAGACGGCGGGACTCTAGCAGGCAGATCCGACGCGCCTCAGGACTACGCGGACGCGCCCGTGTAGTTCCGGAGGCCGAAGCGCCAGAACCAGCGGGTGAAAGCGAAGAGAACGACCGCGAACCCAGCGGCCAGCGCGAGCGTCTGCCAGTCGAGCCGAGAGGTCAGCGCCTCCGCCGGCACGGTGATCGCGAACGCAATCGGCACGAGGAACGTGATGCCGAAGCGCAGCCAATCAGGATAGATGCCGACCGGCCAACGGCCCGTCTGGAAGATCCCTTCAAACAGCTCCGGCAGAAACCACATGCGCACGATCCAGAACGAGCCCGTGGCAAGCAGGAGCCAGAAGCAGTAGAGCATCACCGCACCGAAAGCCAGGGCGACAGCGAATGCCATGACGTCGAGAACACCCAGGTCGCCACCGAGCCGAACGAGTGCGACCGCTATGACGACCGCACCCAACACGATGTCGACCGCCTGCCAGACCTGCACCTCGCGGACGCTCACGAGCATCTGGGCGTCCACGGGCTTGGTCAACGCATGGTCGAGCTTTCCTTCCCGCACGTCTTCGGTCAGCCGCATCATGTTCGGCTGGATGAGCATGCGAATCACACCGCCCATGAGGATCTGGGTGCCGAGCACGGCGAGGAGCTCGGGCTGCGACCACCCGTTCAGCTCCGCAACATGGGAGTAGACGAGTGCGATGACGATGAGCCCGGTCGCGAGTGCGAGCGCGGATTGCAGTACCTGCAACGCGAAGTTGACCCGGTACTGGAGGTCGTTCATCACCCCGATCCGGAGGTGCAGAAGCGCTACGCGAAGCGTCGTCACATCAATTCCCCACGGCGGTGTAGCGCCTGATGGCGTAACGCCAGACAAGTGAGAAGACACCGATGCCCACGACGGTCCAGAACACCTGCATGGCAAGCCCGCCCAGGAGCTCGGCATTCGTGAGGTCGCCGACGAGCGTCTGGATCGGGAAGTAGAAGGTCCAGCGGAAAGGTAGGAACCACGCGACGGTCTGCACCCACTCGGGGAAGAGCGTGAGCGGGACGAGGCGGCCCGAGAGCAGGAGCTCGAGCGCGATGTAGAGCTGGAACAACGCACCGACGCGGGTCGTCCAGAAGCAGATCAGCCCCAGAGCCGTCTGGTTGAAGGTCCGGATCAGGTAGGCGCCCCAGACGGCGACCCCGAAGACCGCGACCTCGAGCGGGCGGACGTCGAAGGTCGGGTTGAAGACGAGCGTCAGGACCACCGCGATCGGCAGGTAGAAAAGAACCCAGGGGATCTTCCCGCCCGCAAACCACGCGAGGTCGTAATGGATCGGATGCAGCGGGCGGAGCAGCTGACCCGAAAGCTCGCCCTCGCGGATACGCCACTCCCAGCCGTACGGTGTGAAGACGATATTCATTGTCCGAACGAGCGTCCAGACGATGTAGTAGGCGGCAAACTCCCCGGCAGTGAGCCCGCCGACGGTCCCACCCGACTGATCCGCGATCGTCGACCAGACGACGAGGTAGATGACCGGCTCGGCCACCATTCCGATCAGGTACATGTAGGTAGCGGCGCGGTACTGGAACTGCTCTTGCACCGCGGTTCGCATCGTCGTGACGTAGAAGTCGGCGAGCGAGCGGAAGCGGCTCTCCTGCGCGAGTGGTGCAGTTGTAGGAGTACTGCTCATTCCACGGTTTCCCGCGCGAAGACGAGCTCGATCACATCCTCGATCGGCGG
>JAERMP010000320.1 GCA_016844515.1 Thermoleophilia bacterium
GGTCATCGACGAGAGTGCGACCTCGTGGACGTGGAAGTCGGAGACCGAGCCGTCCTCCAGTGGATTCGACTCGTACCCGGCCTTTTGCAGATTGCGCTCGTTGAAGGCGTCGGTGTTGACGATGATCGTTCCGCCCTTGGCGAGGTCCGCGAGGTTTACCTTGAGCGCCGCCGGGTTCATCGCGACGAGGACGCTCGGCTGGTCGCCCGGAGTGAGGATGTCGTGGTCGGCGAAGTGCACCTGGAAGCCGGAGACACCGGGCAGGGAGCCAGCCGGGGCGCGGATCTCCGCCGGAAAGTCGGGAAGTGTTGCGAGGTCGTTCCCGAAGACGGCGGTCTCGCTCGTGAAGCGGTCGCCGGTGAGCTGCATGCCGTCTCCGGAGTCGCCCGCGAAGCGGATCACGACCCGTTCGAGATGCTCGACGGGCTTGACCTTCGCCATGTCAGAGGTATAGCTGACGCGGCGGCATCCCCGCCGAGACGCGCCCGCCTGAGAGGTCGTCAGCTCAGCCGGTAGACGATGCGACCGCGGGTCAGGTCGTACGAGGAGAGCTCGATGCGAACGCGATCGCCGGGAAACACTCGGATGCGATAGCGCTTCATCCTGCCCCCCATGTACCCCAACGCTTCGTGCCCGTTATCGAGGCGGACCCTGAACATCCGGCTGCGCAGGGCCTCGATGACCTCGCCCTCGACCTCGATCTTCTCTTCTTTTTCCTTCATTCGTGATCCCTTGCTCGAGGTGAGGGGCCGTGGCCGCCTGAGCGGCCACGGCCTCAGATCCGCCGACTAGCCGGCTGCGACGACGTTCGTCGCCTCGGGGCCCTTCGCGCCCTCGCGGGGCTCGAACTCGACGCGCGCACCCTCAGCGAGGCTCTTGTAGCCATCGCCGGTGATGTTGCTGTGATGCACGAACAGGTCCTTCGTTCCTTCGTCCGGGGTGATGAAGCCATACCCCTTGCTGTCGTTGAACCACTTCACGGTTCCAGTTGCCATAGAAAAACACCTCCCTTACCAAAACTCTCGAACGGGTAGGAAGGCGCACGCGCGCGAACCGGACTCGCTCTCGTTAACAGAGAAACCTTAGCAGCCGAGCGGCTCTCCGACTGCTATTCCGCCTCGGCGAGCAGTGCGTCGAGATCGAGCGGATGGGAATACATCCCGACGCCCTCGCCCTCCACCGACCGCGGCCAGTCCTCGACCGACCGGTCGCGGTAGAGCTCGACTCCGTTTCCGTCCGGGTCTCGTAGGTAGAGAGCCTCGCTCACACCGTGATCGGAGGCGCCCTCGAGCGGGATCCCCGCCTCGATCAGCCGCCGCAGCGCATCAGCGAGCGTCTTCCGATCCGGGTACCGAATAGCGGTGTGGTACAGGCCTGTGTGACCGCGCGCAGGAGGCGAGGCGCCGCGTGACTCCCAGGTGTTGAGGCCGATGTGGTGGTGATAACCGCCCGCGGAGATGAACGCCGCCTGGTCGCCCATCCGCTGCTGAAGCTCGAAGCCGAGAACGCCGCAGTAGAAGTCGAGCGAGCGCTCGATGTCCGCCACCTTGAGGTGCACGTGGCCGATGTCGACGCGCGGATCGATGCTCATGCCAGAACGGTAGCTTCGGCGTCGAGATTCTCGCGCGGGCGCGCGGACCCGAGGGCGAGCCCTGCGGCGGCCCACACCGTGAAGGCGATCCAGTGGACGCCGATGACGTCCGTCTGCAAGCCGAGCACGAGCACGGCGGAAAACGCGGCCGCGAGCCAGGCCTCTCTCCTCCAGAGCCCCACCAGGAGGGCGAGGCTCCAGACGATGAATGCAGCGACGCCCGCAACCCCCGCATCCACCCCGAGCTCGGTGTACGTCGACTCGCCGGCGCGTATCTCTACTCCCGTGCGCTTGGCGACCACGCCCGCATTCCCGAGGCCGTAGCCCTGCGGATGCTCGATCACGACCCTGATCCCATCGCGGAGGTTGCGCAGATGGCTGTCAGTCGAGGCTTCGTTCCCGGCGAACGGGTCGCCGCTCGTGCCGGGCTCGCGCTGCGCGTTCTCGCGGAGCCACTCGAGCTCCTCCGGCGTGTAGCTCGTTGACGGGCCGATCGACGGATACGCGACCAGGAAGAGCGCGCTGGCGGCGACTGACGCAACCGCGAGCACGGCGGGAGCGATGCGCCGCTGGGCGAGCGCGAGGACGACGAGCCCGAAAGCGAGCCCCGCAAAGGCAGCGCGAGTGTGCGTGTAGAGGAGGGCCGAGTAGAGGAGCAACGCCAGCAACCCCCAGTACCAGCGGAAAGGCCGACTCACGACGTAGATCAGCGCGACGACGAAGAGATAGGCGCTCGCGAGCGGAGAGAGGAAAGTCGAGACGAGTCTCCGGATCGGGTTCTCCTCGTCGCCGGTGTTGTAGACCCAGTTCTCGGGAAGGCCCGAGAGCCCCTTGTAGCCGAGCCCGAGCTGCTCGCGCTACGCCACCATCTCTTCCCGGTCGCCGCGTATGCGCTAGGGCGGCTTATAGGAGTCGCATGGACCGAGCGGGGCCG
>JAERMP010000019.1 GCA_016844515.1 Thermoleophilia bacterium
CGCGGGTACTTGTAGGCGCCGAAGAGGAACACGCGGCCCATGTGCATGAAGAGCAAGATGATGAAGACGCTCGCCCCCCAGCGGTGCATGCCGCGCACGAGCCAGCCGAGCGTGAGCTCGTTGGTGATCGCCTCGATCGACGAGTAGGCAATGGGTTTCCGGGTGATGGGATCGATCGACGACGAGGGCTCGTAGTACATCGCGAGGATGACACCCGTCAGGGCCAGGACGATGAAGGTCGTCAGTGCGGCCGAGCCGAGCGTCTGCGCCCAGCTGACGTCGCGCGGCACGTTGCGGAACAGGAACCACTTCGTCCCGCGAACGGCACCCGTCCGCTCGTCCACCCAGTCGAGCGGCGCCAGGATCGCGTTCTCGACGAGAAGGTCCTTCTTGGACTTGGCCGCCACGAGCTAGCCGGTCACCTGACTCGGCACGATCGGGTACAGCCACGCCTCGACACCGTCCACATGCGTGCCCGGAGTCGACCACGGATACTTCGAGATCGTCGCGTTGGCTCCGGTTCCCGAGACGTTGCCGACGGCGTACAGCTCGCCGAGGACAAGCCGGCCGTCCTTGATCGAGAACGTGTAGCGGTCCATGGACCGAACCGGAGGGCCGGCCTGCCGGTTGCCCTCGGCGTCATAGAGGCCGCCGTGGCAGGGGCAGCCGAACGACTGCGCCAGGACAGGCCGCAGCTCGACGCCGTTGACCTCCGTCATCGCCGCTTCGTCGATCGGCCCGTTCGGCTGCACCGGGCAGCCGAGATGGACACAGCGGCTGTAGAGAATCGTGAAGCTCGGCTTGTCCCCTTCAGCGACGCGATTGTTTCGGACGAAGGCCGTACGCCGACTGACCTCGCCCGCCGTCGGACTGGCGAGATAGCTCGCGATGACGAACGTGCCCTCGGGGAAGTTGTCGATCGGACCCAGGTCCGCCTCGCCCTCTTCGAGGTTCGTGAACGACGGGAGGACCATGAAGCCGAGCGCCGGGATCGTGACGATTGCCCCGATGGCTGCGCCGAGGCCGATCGTCGATGCCTCGAGGAACCGCGTGCGTGAGTAGGTCGGGAGAGGGGCGGGAGCCGCGGCGGACGTCGCAGCGGTCGTCGCGGCGGCCACCGTGCGCGTCTCGGGCTCGATCTCCGGAACTTCGTCGCGCACGCTTCGAGTGACATCGCGAGCCCAGAGGAAACCGAACGCGACAGCCAGGGCCGCGCCGATCGCGGCGACGATCCAGCTGATGACGAGCCCGAGCAGGAGGCAGGCTACCCCGATCGCGAAGCCAATCGGCCAGAGGCTAGGCCCAGGGAGATGCGGGGTGTCGTGGCTCGTATCGCTCAACGCGGACCTTCGGGGGATTCAATCGTGTGACCCTCACCTCTGTCAACGACGTGTCGACTGTCGCGACGCGGGGGATTCTGCACTTTGCGGAGGACGCGTGTCACGAGATCCCGTAGTCCGCCCATCTGCGGGTCACGAGATCCCGAATCTCATCGGACATCACGATCTCCTCGGGCCAGGGCCGAGCGTCCTCCTCCGGGAGCTTGTGCGTCGCGTCGATCCCGAGCTTCCCCCCGTAGAACTGCCGTCCGGGCGCGTGGTCGAGGTGGTCGAGCGGGCCCTCGGTGATCAGAACGTCCCGCTTCGGGTCGACGTTCGCGGTCACACGGAAGAAGACGTCGGCGTAGTCGTGCACGTTCACGTGTTCGTCGACGACGACGATCGACTTCGAGAGCGACAGCATCCCGAGTCCCCACAGCGCGTGCATCACCTTCTGCGCGTGGCCGGGAAAGGCTTTGCGGATCGAGACGATCACGCAGTTGTGGAACGCGCCCGCGACCGGAAGGTCGTAGTCGACGATCTCAGGCACAGTCATCCGGATCGCCGGGAGGAAGATCCGCTCGGTCGCCTTCCCGAGCCAGCCGTCCTCGGCGGGTGGCTTGCCGACGACGATCGAGGCGTAGATCGCGTCGCGCCGCATCGTCATCGCCGAGATCCGGAAGATCGGGAACTCCTCGGCGTGCGAGTAGTAGCCGGTGTGGTCGCCGAAGGGACCTTCGATGCCCACGTCGTCCCGGGAGACGGTTCCCTCGAGCACGATCTCGGCGTTCGCGGGCACTTCGAGGTCGATCGTCTTGCAGCGGACGAGCTCGACGGGGTCGCCGCGCAGGAACCCCGCGAGCATGAGCTCGTCGAGGTGGTGCGGGAGCGGCGCGCT
Source organism: Thermoleophilia bacterium (assembly GCA_016844515.1). The sequence goes on from JAERMP010000019.1 coordinate 2,218, forward strand.
CGCCGAGTACGCGGTCACGGGGTCGAGCCCGATCGCGACCGCGACGGGGATGCGCCCGTCCTCGGCGGCGAGGAAGTCCGCCCGGCCGTCCTTGTGCATCTGCCAGTGCATGAAGGTCGACGTGCGGTCGATCACCTGCATCCGGTACATGCCGACGTTGCGGACGCCCGACTTCGGGTCCTTCGTGATGACCGCGGGCAGCGTGATGAACGGCGCGGGGTCGCCGGGCCAGCAGCGCTGGACCGGGAGGAGATCGAGGTCGATGTCATCCCCGTAGAGGACGACCTCCTGGCACGGCCCCTTGGAGACGATCTTCGGGAGCGAGTCGGCGACCGACTTCAGCTTCAGAAGGCCCTTGACCTTCTCGACGATCCCCTGCGGCGGCTGCATGTCGAGCACGTCCGCCAGCTTGGCGGCCGCGTCATCGAGCTTCTCGACGCCGAGTGCGAGGCACATGCGCCGCTCGGTCCCGAACTGATTGATGAGGAGTGGGTGCTTCGAGCCCTTCGGGTTCTCGAAGAAGAGTGCCGGCCCGCCCGACTTGACGACGCGATCGGTGATCTCGGTGATCTCGAGGTCAGGGTCGACCTCGGCGGAGATGCGGCGAAGCTCGCCCTCGCGCTCGAGGAGCGCGATCCACTGGCGGAGATCTCGGCGCGGCGCCACGGCGCGCTCAGTCTATGGACGAGAGCGCGCACTCGACCGCCTCATCAGTGCTCATTGCACGGCCCTCCGCGCTCAGTTGACTGAACATCTCCTCACCGAGCTCAGGGATAAGCCCAGTGGCGATTTCCTCGACGAGATCCTCGTCGCTCGAGACACCCGCTTCATCGAAGGCCGACTCGGCGGCCCCGAGAAGCCTGGCGGCACGCTCGTGCTCGCCCTTCTCAGAGAGCGCAGCGGCGACTTCCAGGAGGCCACCGGCTATCCGGATGGGAAAGCCCAATCGCACAACCTCAATGAGCCCGCTACGCAGCATCTCAAGGCTCTCCTCAAGCCTCCCCTCCCTCCTGAGGACCGATCCGAGACCAAGCAGGCTCGATGCAACGCCTTCCTGCGTACCGATCTGTCGGGCGAGATGCAGCGCTTCCTCGATCAGCGCATGGGCCCGAGACAGATCCCCCTGCTCGTGTGCGGTTTCTCCAAGGTTGTAGGTACTGGCAGCCTCGCTGAAGCGATCTCCCAACTGTCTCGCAAGCAAAAGAGACTCCTCATAGGCAGCCTCGGCATCGGAGTACCGGCCAACCGATCCGTACGCGCCACCAAGAGCCTCCAGCGCACGGCGCACCAAGCGCCCATCTCCTAGCTGTCGTGCAATTTTCAGGGCGTCTGCACCACGGGTGAGCGCGTCATCCCATTTTTCTTCCTCACCTGCGAGCCAGGCGTCCTCGGCTAACCCGAGCGCAAGAAGCTCCGGCGTCACTCGGTCGCGGAACTCGAGAAGTTCAGCGAGCCACCTGCGCCCCTCGGCGACATGACCGCGGATCCACCAGAACCGTTCCATTGCCGTGGCGAGCCTCATACCGACATCAACGTCGCCCCCGGCAACTGACCACGTGAGCACCGCTCGAGCGTTGTCGTGTTCCTCGGTCAAGCGATCGAGCAGAACGTCGTCGTGGTCTCCGCGAAGCTCAGCGTCCATGCGAAGCGCAAGGTCGCGATAGAACTCCGCGTGCCAGCGCCGTAATTCGTTCGCCTCTCCTGAGTCAAGCCGCTCGGCCGCGTACTCCCGGATCGTCTCGAGCATCCAGAAGCGCTCGTTCGTGTAGCGCAGGAGGCTCTTCTCGACGAGCGACTGCAGGGTGTCGAGGTTGGCGTCACAGACCTCCTCGGCCGCCTCGAGCGCGCAGCCGCCGGCGAAGACGGAGAGACGGGCGAAGAGCTGTTGCTCCTCCAGGGTGAGCAAGTCGTAGCTCCACTCAATCGTCGCTCTGAGGGTCTGCTGGCGGGGATCGGCATCACGTCCGCCCTTGAGCAGGTCGAGGCGCTGCGTGAGGCGCTCGAGGATCTGGGCGGGAGAGAGCGCCTTCGCTCTCGCGGCGGCGAGCTCGACGGCGAGCGGAAGCGAGTCGAGGCGGGTGCAGAGCTCGGAGAGGTCCTCGGACGACTCGAGCCCGGAGCGCTCGCAGAAAAGGGAGACGGCCTCGGGCTCGGCGAGCGGAGGCACTGGGTACTCGACCTCGCCCTGCACGCGCAGGAGCTCGCGGCTCGTGGCGAGGAGGGTCAGGTTGGGGCAGAGGCTGAGGAGGGAAGAGAGCTCGGGTGCCGCCTCGATCACCTGCTCGAGGTTGTCGAGCAAGAGGAGCATCTCCCGCTCTGCGATGTGCTCGGCGAGGCCGTCCTTCGCACCGAGGGTCTGCGAGATCGTCTCGGTGACGAGCGCGGGGTCGCGGAGTGCCGCAAGCCCGACCCAAAAGGTCCCTGCCTTGTACTCGGGTAAGAGTGAGGATGCCGCCTCGAGCGCGAGTCGCGTCTTGCCCGAGCCTCCGGGCCCGGTCAGGGTAACGAGGCGCGCACCGCCTTCGATCCGCGAAAGCACCTCGGAGAGCTCTGCCTCTCGGCCGACGAATGAGCTCGCAGGGCGCGGCAGGTTTGTGTTCGAGATCGTCTTGAGCGGAGGGAAGGAGCCGTCGCCAAGCTGGAAGATCGAGACCGATCCCTCGATGTCCTTGAGCCGGTGCTCGCCGAGGTCCGTGAGCGAAGCGCCTTGTAACAGACTGTTACTTGGCGTGACCGCCGCGGCGGTGGAGAAGGAGACGAGGATCTGACCGCCGTACCCAGAAGCGGCGACCCTCGCCGCGAAATGGACGTCGCCGCCGACGTAGCCCTCGTCGGTGAGGAGAGGCGTGCCGGTATGAACGCCGATCCGAACCTGGATGGGCCCAGCGGCAAGCGCCTCCGTCATCTCGGACGCAGCCGCAATTGCCCCCGGTGCGGTCGGGAAGGCGAAGAAGAAGGCGTCCCCTTGCGTGTCGACCTCGACGCCCTCGTGACGAGCACAGGCCTTGCGGATCACGAGGCGATGCTCGGCGAGCGCCTCCGCGTATCCCTCGGGGCCGAGTGAGTGCAACAACCGCGTCGAACCCTCGACGTCCGTGAAGAGGAACGTGACCGTGCCGGAGGGAAGATCGCGCACGCCGAGATCATCCGCCCCATGAGGCGACAACTCAACAAGGGCGCTGCCCGGCTCTGCCTTAGCGGCTGTTGTGCCGCTTGCGGGCGCGCCAGGCGTAGAGATCGCCGAGCAAGACCGCGGCGAGGAACACGAGCCCAACGACGAGCATGGAGAGAATGACGTCCTTGCCCTCTTCCGCAGCGTCGGCGAGAAACGGGGCGAGCGAACTCATCAGGCGCGACTCTAGCCGACGAGCCGGGCATGCGCAGCAAGTGCGCGATCGACCGGTTCGTCGCCTGCCGTCGAACGAGCGGCTGCCTCGAGCAGGCTCGAGTCGGATCTCAATCTGAAAGCGTCTCTGGCGGACGAGAGGTCATCGACACCGAGCGACGCCGCGGTGGCGGCCCACGCGGCACCGTCGCCGTTTCGCCCCTCTGCCCGCGCCTGCGAGCAGAGCGAGATCAGCTCGGCGAGATCGCCGACAGCCGCGACGTCCCCGGTCGCCGCAACGCGGACGAGTCCGTGCGCGTAAAGGTAATCGCCGAGAAGCAGAGCCACGTCGGGATCGGCGGGCGAGAACAGCCGCGCACGGCCGTAATGCACGAGATACCCCTCGTAGATCGTCTCGAGGCCGAGGGCGTGTCCCGTGGGTGCGAGCGGAGAGAAGACCGGCTCGCGCAACTGCTCGGCCTCCGGCAAGAGCGACTCGGCCCAGAGCTGGCTTTCGGCTGCGGCCTCGGCTGCGATCGTCTCCCACATGGCGCGGAACTTAGCCGGAGCTACTGGCGGCGCGCGGAGGCTCGACCCGAGGGGGCTCGAGCTTTACCTCCACCGGGACGTCCAGCCCGCCTTCGTCCCACCGCTCGAAGCGCACGCGTGCTCGGAAGAACTCCCAGATCGCGCGCAGTCCGGCCATCGTCGGAAGCGCGATGAGCACGCCCGCGATGCCGTACAGCTCTCCGCCCGCGAGCAGCCCGAAGATGACGAGGAGCGGATGCAGGCGGAGCGCATTCGCCATGACGTTCGGCACGACGATGTGCCCCTCCACCTGGTAGATGATGAGGAAGAGCACCCCGACCCAGATGACGCCGATCGGGTCGACGAACAGCGCGTAGATGACCGGCGGCACGGCCGAGAGCCACGGGCCGATGTACGGGATCACCTCGATGAAGGCTGTCCACAGCCCGAAGAGGAGCGCGTACTCGTCGGCGCCCTCGACCAGTCCCGTCACCCCGAGGATGTACATGCCAACGCCGGCGCTCGTCCCGATGACGGTCGAGAGGATCGCCTGACCCTTGAGGTAGCCCCACAGCGCGCCCTCGATCTGCTGGGTCAGCGGCGGGCCGTCGTGCGGCGGAAAACGTGAGTCGATCGACCGCTCCAACCGTTGCATGTCGAGGAGCATGTAGATCGAGATGACGACGATGAGAATAAGCGAGAAGAGGAGGAGGACAAACGAGAACGCGGCTCCCTGCGCGAACGAGATCGCATCCTGGGCGTACCCCGAGATCTCGCCGGCGCTCAGGGAGTCGACCCACTCGTTGATCTGCTCGCGAACCTGAATCTGCTCGAGACCGTGGTCGTCGAGCCAGGCCTGGAGGCCGTCGATGTCTATCTCGGCGGCGGTCTGCCCGCTCACCGAACTCTCATTGGTGGCGTAGTCGTCGATCCGCTCGGCGGCGTTTCGTGCCTGATCGAATGCCACGGCCCCGATGGCAATGAGGAGCGCGACGACAGCCGCCGCGAAGATCGCGTAGACGATCAGCACGGACAACGTGCGCGGAACCTTGACGCGCGTGAGGTCGCGGACGAGCGGATTCAGGGTGAAGGCGATCACGCCGGCGGTGAGGAAGAGGAAGAGAACATGGCCGAGCGTTCGCGCGAAGAAGAACGCGAGAATGAGCAGAACGGGAAGACCGACGAGTTGGATCCAGCGCGGAATCTGGATCGTCGGGCCAGGGGCGGCCATGAGGCGGATCGTACCGTGGCGCCCTGCCGTCTTCGCGCGCTCGATGATTGATGCCATGAGATCGCCTTTTCCGGGGCGCGAGCTGGCCGCTCGGGGGCGCGACGGGAGAGCGACGGCGATGCTGGACGCCTCGGTGTCGCTCTCCCGTCGTGAAGCGCACGCCCGGCGCGAGGCCGCTACGCGGCCTCCGTCCGGGTGGAAGCGGCCCCGACGCGCCAGATCGCACATCCGGACGCGCGAGATCGTGGCATCAATCATCTAACGCCTTGCTACGGTCCGTGCAATGGCGACTCCGCGCTCACGTCACGCTGCGCGGCTTCGCGCGGACCGGCGCCGGGCACAGGCGCGAGCGCGCTGGTTCGCCGTCGCGGTCGTCATCGGGCTCCTCGGCGCCGCCACACTCGCGCTGACGGCGTTCGACGGCGAAGGCGGGGCCTCGTCGGCGCCGTCCGTGCCGCCGCTACCCGTTACGTCGGCTCCACCCGAGCTCCAGGTGCTCACGACCGTCGGGAATCTCCGCGTGCAGTCACCCGTAGCCCAGGGAGGGGTGACGGCAATCGGTTTCCACGGCGCCGCCGATGGCGCGCTCGTGCTCCAGCCCGTGGGACCCCAGGCGAACGAAGGGCTCTTGGCGCGCCTGTGGCGGCGCATCACCGGCTCGTCACACCGCGGTCTGGCCTGGTACCAGCTCGAGAGCGGCACCCTCCGCACCCTCGATGTCGGAGCTGTCGCGGGAACGGACGCCTACTCGCCGGTCGACGGCACGGTCGTCGCGATCCGCGACCACGTCGTCTCAGGGCGAGTCGTCGGAGCGGAGATCGAGTTGCGGCCCACGTCGGCGCCGTCGCTCGTCGTCGCGATCGAGAACGTGCGCCCCGATCCTGCGCTCAGCATCGGAGCGAATGTCGCCGCGGGATCCTCCAAGCTCGGGACGGTCGCGGACATCAGCCGCTTCGAGCGGCAGGCCCTCGAGCGGTACGCCGCAGACCGCGGCAACAACGTCTCGATCCGGGTCTACCCCTCTGCCAGCCTCGGCGTCCCCTAGATGATCGATCGGCAATTCCTCGCCGCGCGGGTGGTGGCTGAGACACGGCGCCGGCTGGCGTCGCCCGTCCTCGCCCGTATTCCCCATACGCGCTCGGACGGGCGGCGTCCCCGGCTTGGTCTCAGCCATCCCCGCATCGACGGCAATTACCGATCAATCATCTAACCTGCGCGCCCTGCGCATCCTCTTCATCGCTGACGTCGTAGGCGCCCCCGGTCGTGGCGCTCTCGATGCACGCCTCAAGGCGATGCGAGCAGAGCTCGAGGTCGACGCCTGCGTCATCAACGGCGAGAACGCGGCGGATGGAATCGGGATCACACCGCGCCTCGCCGACCAGCTGCTCGCGATGGGTGCCGACGCGATCACGCTCGGGAACCACGCGTTCCGGCGCACCGAGATCGGTCCGTACCTCGACGCCTCGGATCGCGTGATTCGCCCTGCGAACACGTCGACCAACACGCCGGGGAGAGGACTTGCGATCGTGCCCCTGGCGAACGGCTCGCGCCTTGCCGTGATCAACGTGCTCGGCTCTCTGTTTCTCCACCCCGCGACCTCGATGTTCGAGCTCATCGACGACCTCGTCGAGGAAGCCCGCCGTGCCACACCGCTCATCCTCGTCGACGCGCACGCCGAGGCGACCAGCGAGAAGGCCGCACTCGCGCGCTGGCTCGACGGCAAGGTCACGGCTGTCGTCGGCACGCACACGCACGTCCAGACCTCGGACGCATGCCTGCTTCCGAAGGGCACCGCGTTCATCACGGACGCCGGCATGACAGGTCCCCACGACTCCGTGATCGGAGTGGAGGCGGAGCTCGCCATCCGGCGGATGCGCACCGGGCTACCGGTGCGCTTCCAGACGGCTCAGGGCGGCGTGCGCATCGAGGGCGCGCTCATCGAGTGCGACGCCGAGACGGGCAAGGCCTCCTCGATCGAGGCCGTGCGGGTTCCGTTTCCGTAGGAGCCGGGCATACCCGGCTCGGGCGAGGCATGCCTCGTCCCTCCGTCGGGAAGCAACAGCCAGAGCAAGACGAACGGAAACACCCACGGCAGATAGAGGTAGAACCAGTGGGTCAACGTCAGCTGAAAGGCGACGAGCACAGCCGCGGTCAGTGCCGCGAGCTCGACCGGACCCTTTCGGCGGGGTAGAACGGCGACGACGAGCGCGAGCATTACGGCGAGCACGACCAGCATGGGTTGGATGAAGCCGAGGTCCGGGATTCCCTCCGCGTGGTACTGACCCCAGCCCCACAACGACCACGGAGAATCGCGACCGACCTGAAAACCGAGCGTGCGATCCCAGAACGTGCGCACTGCATTCCACAGATCGGGCTCGAGGACGAGGACGGTGAACGCGAGCAGCGTGGCCCCGGCGAAGGCGACCGCGAAGCGCGCGAGCCGGCGCACGTCCAGCGTCGGGTACGTCGCCCAGAGCGGTGCGACGAGCAGCGCGCCGAACTTCGTCCAGCCGGCGAGTGCCACCGCCGCTCCTCGTGCCCATGCCGAAGACACGAGCCAGAATCCGAGCACCAGGAACGCCGGCATGATCGTGTCGTTCGTGCTCGCGTTGAGCGTGTACGCCGTGAACGGATAGGCGGTCCAGGCGAAAGCGAGGAGCGCCGCCAGGCGAAGTCCACCGAACCGAAGCCCGACGAGGACGAGCCCGAGGATCGTGAGCACGTCGAACGCGATCGAGGTCGCGTGCGCTGCGGGGAGCGAGTCCCACTTCCCGCTCCAGCCGAAGATCGCCGTGGCCGGCACGTAGCCGAGATACGAGACGGGGCCGTACGTGTCACCCCGCTCGATCGCAGCCTCGCAGCGCCCGTTGGTCTGGATGCGGTCGCGAACCTGCCCGTCCGCGTCCTTCGGCCCGCAGGGCTCGAGGGTTCCGCGTTGAGGCATGTTCCCGTACGGAGCCTCCCCGTCGAGGATCCTGCTGGCGCCGGCCACGCCCGCGAGTCCGACGTCGATCACCCCACGAGGGGTCTCGACGTTGAGGCCGATCCGAAAGCCGAGTAAGAACACGGCGGCGGCGGCAATCACCCAGGTCGGCCAGACCGAGCGAAGTGGGCTCGCCCGTCTCCCGGAGCCGACCCAGAGCCCTCGGGCTAAGAGGTAACCGAGCACTGGATAGACGAGCGGAACGCTGTGGAAGATCTCGCCTCGGTTGAAGAAGGCAAGCGAGACCGAGAACGCGAGCAGTGCGAGTAGGTCGAGGTTGCGGGTCGACAGCGGCCGCCGAAGGTCTGCGAGGCCGACCAGGAAAACCAGACAGAAGCCGAGCCAGACGAACGGCTTCAGCAGCGTCTTGCCACCGAAAGCCCCGGCGCGCCCACGCGCCATCTTCCAGGCGACCTGTGGCCCCGTCCACGCCTCAGTTACGCGCCCGGTCGTGTCCTCCACCACGACCAGAGCGACTTGCCCGGCTTCCCCCGACCATGCCTTCACGACCCACGTCCTCGCCTCGGAGCGAAAGGTCGCTGACGTACTGGGATCAGGCGGATAGCGCTCGAGCCAGCCCTTCACCTTCGGATGCGCGAGAGCCGTCTCGACGGCGGAGTCCTCGTCGAGGCGAGCGAGTGGCTGCGCCGAGTCGGGTCCAGCCGACTGGAGCGCGGGCTCGGTCGGGGTCGTCGTCGCGCCCGCCGTCGGGGCGAGCATGAAGGCAGCGACCGCGATGGCGAGCGCGGTTAGCGTTGTTGTCCGCGTCGTGGTCCGAACGACCAGAGCTTATTGCCGACGAAGTTCACCGGCGTGACGAGCACGATGGCGATCGCCTGTGCAACCACTTCGGTGAGCCCGACCTGAACCAGGGCGTACAGGACGACCAGGTTCGCGACAAGGGCGAGCGAGGAGACGACGAGGAATCGGAGGCCCTGGTACGCGACGTGACCGCGCTGGCTGCGGAACGTCCAGAGTCGATTCCACGTGTAGTTGTTGGTCACGGCGACAAGGAACGAGCACACAGCCGCCGGGATGTAGTGGATGCCCAGAACGAGGACGAGGAACGAGAACACCCACAGGTTGACCGCATATCCGGCTGCGCCGACGAGGCAGAACTTGACGAGCTGCTCCCAGTTCTTCCGCCGGCGCAGCGCGGCGCCGACGCGGCGACGCGGCGTCCCGGAGACGACTTCTGCAGAGGACTCCACTGTGACCGCAGGGTAGTCGGAACCCCGGTCGCGCCGACCCCCGGTCGGGTCAGGAGCGGGCAAACCCCTCCTCCCCCAGCAGCGGAACGAACCGACACGCAACGGACGCTCGCTCCTGCGGACCCTCGGGTGTCCGTACGACGAGGACGAGCTCCTGGCCCCAGCGAGACCCCCGCGGAACAGCGAGGCGGCCACCCTCCTCGAGTTGCGAGTAGAGAGCGTGCGGAACGGTCGGCGCCGCAGCGGCGACCGCAATCGCAGCGAACGGCGCTCGGTCTGGAACTCCGAGCGAGCCGTCACCGACCCGCACCTCGACCCGGTCGTACCCGGCGTTTGCAAGAGCGGTGCGGGCAGTTTCGGCGAGCTCGGGAATCCGCTCGATCGTGACCACCTCTCGAGCCAACTCGGCAAGCACAGCCGCCTGGTACCCGGAGCCCGTCCCGACATCGAGCACCCGCTCGTGACCGTCGAGCGCGAGCAACGCGCAGATCGTCGCGACGATGAAGGGCTGCGAGATCGTCTGTCCGTGCCCGATCGGAAGTGCCCCGTCCTCGTACGCGTACTGCCGCAGCTCCTCGGGAACGAACAGCTCGCGGGGAACCCGCTCCATTGCGAGCAGTACGCGCTCGTCCGAGATCCCCCGCTGTCGGAGCTGATGCTCGACCATCCGCGCGCGCGCCTCGGCGGCGTCGACCTGAAGAGTCACTTCGCGAGGGTTCGAAGCCCGGCGAAGCGGGCTGCCTGGCGGCCGCGCATGCGGGCGGCCAGGAGTGGGATCGCGACAGCCTCGACGTATCCCACTGCGGGAATCAGGGCGAGGAGGCAGACAAGCAGGCCAAGCACACCGACGTACGCGGCGATCCCGATGCGGGTCCCTCCACGCCGAAGCGCGCCGTGGACCACAGCTGCCGCAGCAAGCGCTCCGAGGAAGCCACCGACACCACCGGCGATCGTCTCCGCGGCGCCGCCGATCCCGAAACCGACGACAGCGCCGATCGCGACCCCCACGATCGTGCCGACCCCAACGCCGAGCACGTTCGATCCAAGGATCCCGATAAGCACGACCCCGAGCCCGACCCCGAGCCCGAGGCACAAGCCGATCGTGTACCAACTGCCCACGGCCGGCAGTGTAGTAGCGACAAACCGAACTGAACCCTTTCGCGTAGTGCCTGCAGAGACCCACGAGAGGGAGGGGAAATCATGCGCAACTCGAGAGAGGGGAGAGGCATGAAGAAGGCGCTCGCACTCTTGCTACTGACCGCCGGCCTCGTGGCCGTCGTGGCCGCCTCCGTCGCGGTCGCGGGCGACGACGAGGGGAAGAACAGCTTCAAGGCCACGCTGAACGGCTACAACGAGGTCGTCGGATCGTCTGCCGCAGGGGACTCAGGTTCAGTGTCCACGGTCGCTCGGGGGACCTTCCGGGCCAAGCTCACGAACGATGGGACGGCGCTCGAGTTCACGCTGACGTACTCGGGCATGGAGGGCGGGACCGTGACGCAGGCGCATCCGCACTTCGCGCAGAACCACGTCGGTGCAGGCGTCTTCGGGTTCCTGTGCGGCGGCCCGAAGCCCGCTTGTCCGACGCCGGGGGGCGCGGTCGAAGGCACCTGGACGGCCGCCGACGTCATCGGGCCGGCGGGCCAGGGTGTCGCGGCCGGGTCGTTCGGGGAGTTCGTGCGCGCGCTGCGGGCCGGCGCGGTGTACATCAACGTCCACTCGAACGGCGCCACGCCGAGCTATCCAGAGGGTGAGATCCGCGGTCAGGTGCGCGGAGGCGGCCACGACGACTAGGCACCGCTAGACTGCTTCGACCAGTGCCTGAGAGCCCGGCATGCGCCGGGCTCTCGCCGCTCTAGGGTGCTTCGAGCCTCCGGATCACCGCCAGCCCGAACTCGGCAGCTCGTGCGCCGTCGACGACCCGGTGATCGAAGCTGATCGCGATCGCGCCGGTCTTGCGCACGACGATCTCGCCATCGCGAACCACCGCGCGCGGCTCGATGCGCCCGATGCTGAGAATCGCGACCTCCGGATGGTTGATCAGCGGTGTCTGGAAGAGGCCGGCAAGCTTGCCGGCACTCGTGATGGTGAACGTCGAGTCGCGAACCTCTCCGGGCTCGAGCTTGCCCGCGCGCGCACTTACTGCGAGACGCCCGAGCTCACCGTGAATCTCCTCCGCCGTCTTCGAGTCGGCCCCGCGGACGACCGGAACCACGAGACCGTGATCGGTTTGGATCGCGACGCCCACGTCGTAGCGATCGAGGTAGACGATCTCGTCACCCTCGAGCCTGGCGTTGAGCTCGGGGAACTCGGCGAGCGCCGCGGCACACGCCTTCACCACGATGGCGACGAGCTGGTCAAGGGGAACGTTCTCGAAGTCGCACTCCTCGACCCAGGTAACCGCAGGAACCTCGCGGTGCGCACGAGCCATGTGCTCGGCGACCACGCGGCGGACGCCGCGGAGCTTCTCGCGTCGGCCCTCCGTCGGCGCGGCAATCGCGGCGCCGGCCCGCACGTCTTCCTCGGTGATCCGACCGCCCGGCCCGGTTCCCGCGATCGAGGCGAGCTCTACACCGAGCTCCTCGGCGATGCGCCGGACGACCGGCGTCGCCTGCACCCTGCCGGCCGCCCCGGAGCCCGCAACCGTCCCAGCACCTTGTAACAGACTGTTACTTGGCTCCTTCACCTTGGGCTCCGCCGCAGGGATCGACTCGCCCGGAGCGCCGATGATCACGAGCTCCGCTCCCACTGGAGCGATCTCCCCTTCCGCGACGAGTATGCGAAGCACCGTGCCCTCGTACGGCGACGGGATCTCGACCGTCGCCTTGTCGGTGGAGATCTCGACGAGCGGATCGTCCTCGTGCACCTCTTGACCTTCACCCACGAGCCAGCGTGCGACCTCACCCTCTGTGAGGCCTTCGCCGAGATCCGGAAGCTTGAACGCGCGCGCCACTAGCTACGCGTGATTCTCGTTGATCGACCGACGCCGGAGCCGCCTCCGCTGACCGACGGCGACGATCATCCCGAGAGCCGACAGGGAGATCAGAAGCGGCGGCGCGAGGAATCCAACAGCAGAGAGGTAGTGGACGCTCGAGCACTCGTCGCGACAGTCGACGAACCCGTCCGCGTCGTGATAGCCCGAGACGATGGCCGCGAACGCAACGAACCAGACCAGGCAGGCGACGACGAACAGAGCGATGGCCGCTGCGCCCAGACGTCCCCGAAGCCAGGCGGCCGCGAGAGCCCCGCACATGAGGGCGAACAGCGCCACGACGCCAATCTGAACCCAAGCGGTGGACATTCTCAGGCCGCGAGAACGCGGCGGACGGCGTCGACGACGCGAGCCTCCGACGGCACGTACGCATCCTCGAGCTGCCAGTAGGGATACGGCACGTCGTAGCCGGTGACGCGAAGCACCGGCGCGCGGAGGTCGAAGATCGCCTTCTCAGCGAGAACGGCCACGACCTCCGCGGCGAAGCCGCAAACCCGTGGCGCCTCCTGAACCACGATCGCGCGACCGGTCTTGGCGACCGATGCGACCAGGCCGTCCTCGTCGAGGGGCTTCAGCGATCGGAGATCCACCACCTCGCACGAGGCCTCGCTCTCGAGCGCCTCCGCGGCACGCTCCGCGACTCCGACCATCGCGCCGTAGGCGACGATCGTCACGTCGGATCCCTCGCGGGCGATGCGGGCCTTCCCGAGCGGGACGACATGCTCCCCCTCGGGAACCTCACCGCGAGCAAGCCGGTAGATCAATTTCGGCTCGAAGAGGACAACGGGGTCTGGGTCGCGTAGTGCAGCGGCGATGAGGCCCTTTGCGTCCGCCGGCGTCGACGGGATCGCAACCTTCACACCCGGTGTGTGGACGTAATACGTCTCCGGCGAGTCGTCGTGGAGCTCGGGCGCACGGACGCTCCCGCCGTAAGGCATGCGAATGACGAGCGGGAACGACATCTTCCCGCGCGTTCGCCAGCGGTACCGTCCCACGTGGTTGATCAGCTGGTCGAGCGCGGGGTAGCTAAAGGCGTCGTACTGCATCTCGCAAACCGGCTTCCAGCCCGCCATGCAGAGGCCGACCGCGGTACC
>JAERMP010000129.1 GCA_016844515.1 Thermoleophilia bacterium
TAGTTCGCCACCTTCCGCCCGCCGACGACCGGGTCGAAGCGCGCGGCAAGCTCGTCATCCTGCGTCGAGATCCCGACCGGGTCGCGGCCCGCCTGGTAGTCGTCGTAGAACCCGGCCGAGCTCCCGATCTTCCGGTACTGCTCCTCGTACTCCGGGCTGTTGTCGCCCATCGCGACGAGCGCCGCCGTCCCAATGGAGACGGCATCGGCGCCCAGCGCGAGCGCCTTCGCGACATCTGCCCCGCCCCGGATCCCGCCAGAAACGATCAGTTGCACTTTCCGGTGCATCCCGAGCTCCTGGAGCGTGTCGGCCGCAATCCGAGTCGCAGGGAGCGTCGGGATCCCGACGTGCTCGATGAAGACGTCCTGGGTCGCGGCCGTGCCGCCCTGCATGCCGTCGACGACGATCACGTCGGCGCCGGCCTTCACGGCGAGCTGCACGTCGTAGTAGGTCCGCGTCGCGCCGACCTTGACGAAGATCGGCTTCTCCCAGTCGGTGATCTCGCGGAGCTCGTGGATCTTGATCTCGAGGTCGTCGGGCCCCGTCCAGTCAGGATGTCGCGAGGCGCTTCGCTGGTCGATTCCCTTCGGGAGACTGCGCATCTCGGCGACGCGATCGGAGATCTTGTGGCCGAGGAGCATCCCGCCGCCACCCGGCTTCGCGCCTTGCCCGACGACGACTTCGATCGCGTCCGCTCGCCGGAGGTCGTCCGGGTTCATGCCATACCGCGAGGGAAGGAGCTGGTAGACGAGCGTCTGCGAGTGCTCGCGCTCCTCGTTCGTCATGCCGCCGTCGCCGGTCGTTGTCGAGGTGCCGACCTCGCTCGCGCCGCGGCCGAGGGCTTCTTTCGCCGGCGCGGAGAGCGCGCCGAAGCTCATCCCCGCGATCGTCACCGGGATCTTCAGCTCGAGCGGCTTCTTCGCGAAGCGGGTCCCGAGGACGACATCGGTCGCGCACTTCTCGCGATACCCCTCGAGCGGATAGCGCGAGATGCTCGCACCGAGAAAGAGGAGATCGTCGAAGTGCGGCAGGCGCCGCTTGGCACCGAATCCACGGATGTCGTAGATCCCCTCGCGCGCCGCGCGTTGGATCTCGGCGATCACGTTCCGGTCGAAGAGATAGGACTCGCGGAGCCCCCAGGGCCGCTCGTGGTCCGACCCGGACATGTCCTGGGGTCTGACCCCGGGTCTGACCCCTGACCTGTCCTCGGTGGACATCAGTACGCGCCCGCGTTGTCGATCTTGGCCACGTCCCGGGGTCTGACCCCGGGTCTGACCCCTGACCTGTCCTCGGTGGACATCAGTACGCGCCCGCGTTGTCGATCTTGAAGTTGTAGAGCTGGCGCGCCGAGCCGTAGCGCCGGAAGTCGGAGGCATCGGCGTCGTTCCCCGCGGCCGCGAGCAAGCCTGCGACCTGCGTGACGTGCTCGTCACGCATCTCCTTCTCGATGCAGTCGGCGCCGAGACCGGCCACCGAGCCGCGAACGTAGAGCCGCGCCTCGTAGATCGAGTCGCCGAGGGCATCGCCCGCGTCCCCGCAGACGACGAGGCAGCCGGACTGCGCCATGAAGGCGCTCATATGGCCGACGGAGCCACCCACGACGATGTCGATCCCCTTCATCGAGATCCCGCAGCGAGACGACGCGTCACCTCGAACCACGAGGATGCCGCCCCGACCCGTCGCGCCCGCGGACTGGCTCACGTTCCCGTCCACGACGACACGACCGGACATGAGGTTCTCGGCGATCCCGGTCGAGGCATTGCCGTGGACTCGCACCGTGGCGAGCTTGTTCATCCCTGCGCAGTAGTAGCCCACATGGCCTTCGATCTCGACCTCGATCTCGGCATCGACGCCACACGCAAGTGCGTGCGCGCCGCTCGGGTTGAGGATCCGGAAGCGTCGCGGCTCGGGAGCGCCGCCGGCCAGGTCGTGCAGCCGCTGGTTGAGCTCGCGAACGGAGGTCGTTGAGAGGTCGACGACCTCGAGCTCGGCGGTCTCGGAAGCAGCCACAGTCATCAGACCTTCGCCTTCTCCCAGACGTAGACGACTCCGGGCTCCGGCTCCCATGCCCGCGCGTCGGCTGCGCCCGGGAGGACGGCGATCGAGCGCCATTCGGACGACATTGCCACCCACTCGTCGGTCTCGGCCAGGACCGCCGGCTTGCAAGCGATCGGGTCGCGCAGGACGGCGAATCCGTCGGCGGTACCGACGGCGAAGGTGTAGAAGCCGTCGAGATCGGTCAGGCAGCCCTCGAGCGCCTGCTCGAGCGTCGCCCCCTCGCGCAGTCGCCAGGAGAGGTAGCCGGCTGCGACCTCGGTGTCGTTCTCGGTCTGGAACTCGATCCCGGCGCGGCGGAGGTTCTCGCGCAGGCGGTTGTGGTTCGAGAGCGAGCCGTTGTGGACGAGACACAGGTCGAGCCCGGTGGAGAAGGGATGCGAGCCTTCGGTCGTGACGCGGCTCTCGGTTGCCATGCGCGTGTGGCCGAGCGCATGCGTGCCCTTGAAGTCCTCGAGCTGGAACGCGGCGGCGAACTCCTCCGGCAGGCCCGTCTCCTTGTAGATCTCGATGACCTCACCTGCGCTCATCACCCGCAGGTCCGGTCGATTCGACCGCACCCAGCTCTCGGCCTCGGCTGCGTCGGCCTCGGCCACCAGGACGGCATGGCTGGCGCGGACCGACGGTTCCTCGCACCCGCCGAAGGCGTCGCGAAGGCCGTCCATGACCGCTCCCCAGTGCTCATGTGGATTCGCGGAGTAGAGCGTGAGCTTGCTCCAGCCGCTCGGGGCCGGGTCGCGGTAGACCGCGACCCCCGCCGAGTCGGGGCCGCGGCTCGACATCTGGACGAGCATCGCGCCGAGGTGTTCGCCGAGGCGCTCCTCGACCTCGGGCGATTTCGCGAACAGTCCGACGATCCCACACATCTATGGAAATAATCTACATATGGAGAGCGCCTGAAAAGCCCTCTTTGTCACGAATTCACCTCTGTGTGTATAGAGCTTTTCTCCATACGATCAGAATCGAGTCAGATACTCGCGGATCTCCCAAGGCGTGACCTGCTCGTGGTAGCGGTTCCACTCGTCGAGCTTGACGCGGATGAAGTAGTCGACGTAGTCCTCGTCCCGCGCGGCTCCCAGCCCGGCGCGAAGCACCTCGTCCTGCGCGAGCTCCGTCGTCGCCTCGAGGAGGTTCGACGGCAGCGTCTCGAGGCCGCGTGCACGGAGCTCGTCGTACGGGATCGAGTAGAGGTTCTCCGAGTTGGGCTCGCCTGCGTCGAGGCCGTTCTCGATCCCGTCCAGACCGGCTGCGAGCACGGCGGCTGCGGCGAGATATGGGTTGCAGGAGCCGTCGATCGTGCGATCCTCGATCCGGCCCGGGCCGGGGATCCGCAGCATCTGGGTGCGGTTGTTGTAGCCGTACGAGATCCAGACCGGTGACCACGTGGCCCCACTCGACGTCGTCCCCACCTTCAGGCGCTTGTATGAGTTGACGGTCGGGGCAGTGATCGCACTCGTTGCGCGTGCGTGCGTCTTGAGACCACCGATGAACCTGTAGGCCGTGTCCGAGAGCCCGAGCCCGCGCGGGTCCGACTCGTCCAGGAAGAGGTTGGTCTCGCCGTCCCACAGCGACATGTGGAAGTGACAGCCGTTGCCCGTGAGGTCCGAGAACGGCTTGGGCATGAACGTGGCGATCATCCCGTTCTGCTCCGCGAGCGTGTGCACCATGTACCGGAAGAAGATCGCGCGATCGCAGCTCACCAGAGCGTCGTCGTAGGTGAAGTTCTGCTCGAACTGGCCGTTCGCGTCCTCGTGGTCGTTCGCGTAGTTCCCCCACCCGAGCCCGTTGCAGTAGCGCGAGACCGTCGTCAGGAAGTCGTAGCGGCGCGTCAGGCCGGCCATGTCGTAACAGGGCTTCTCGAGGGTGTCGTACTGATCCGCGATCTCGATCGATCCGTCTTCGCGCTGCTTCACCAGGAAGTACTCGAGCTCGAGCCCCATCTTGAACTCGAACCCCTTGTCCTTCGCACGCGCGATCAGGCGGCGGAGGATCGTGCGCGGGCAGTACGGCCACTCCTCGCCCTCGACGGTGACGTCGCATGCGAAGCGGGCGAGGTTTCCCTGCCAGGGGACCGGCGTGTAGGTCGCCAGATCCGGTATCGCCGCGATGTCAGGGTCGCTCGGCACCTGGCCGATCTCGCCGGCGGCGAAGCCGGCGAAGCCGGCACCGTCCTCGAGCAGTCCGTCGAACGCGTCGCGCGATCCGACAGGCACGAGCTTCGCGCTCGGACGTGCGTACATGTCGACGAACTGCGCGAACACGAACTCCACGCCGCGCTTTTCCATGTCCTTCCAGATCGAATCGGCTGTTGCCGTCCCACCCATAGCTACGCCTCCCTCAACGTTGGAGACATAGCCCTACCATCCGATTCGACCGGAATGAAGGTGCGGTTTCTCCACACCTTCTCGGCGGCTATGTGTGCAGTTCGGCCGATGTATTCGCGGGCACCGCGGCCGCGAAGCGGCCGCGCTTCAGGGATCCTCGCGCGACCGGTATCCGCGCGTCAGCGGATCCCGGTCTTGCGCACTAAGGAGCTTTCGCCGCCCCCAAAGCCTGCTGGAGCTTGACCATCTTGACGGCGATCTCGATCAGCAGCCAGTCGTCCCGGCGAAGGTCGAGGCCGGAGAGCTCGCCGATCCGCCTCAACCGCTGCCGAAGTGTGTTGGGATGGACGTACAGCGCCTCGGACGTCGCACTGATGGAGCCGTGGCGACGGAGGAACTCCTCCAGCGTCGCCATCAGCTGCGCCCCACGCTGAGCGTCGTACTCCGCGAGCTTCGCCACCGCGTCCACGGTCGCGTCGCGCACGCCGCCGTCGACGGCGATGCGGAGGAGATACTTGTACGCGCCGAGTTCCTCGTAGGCCAGGACGGCAGCCGTTTCTTTGAGGACGACCGTTCCCAGAAGCGCCTGCTGAGCCTCCGCGAAGCCGTCCGCGAACGCGGCTTGGCCCTGGCACACGCTCGAGACGCCGACGGAGACTGGCTGCTCGAACTCGCCGTGCACGCGGCGGATCCGCTCGAGAAAAGCGTCGCTGGACGTGGTCGTCAGCTTGACGAGCGCTCGAAGCGAATCGTCGCGCCGATCGAAGAGCGACCCCGGAGCAGCAATTCGAAGCGCCCGCTCGAGCGACTCGCTCGGCGGCTCCGCTACGAGAACGATGTGAGGCTGGTCGAGATCGCACCCGAGGCGCGCGGCCCGACCTTCGAGGTTGCCGCGCGGGCGGCCGCCGGCGAGCTCCTCGAAGAAGTCCTTGATCAGGTTCTTCTCCGTGAGCTGTTCGATCACCTGGACCTTCTTGACGCCAACGGCGACCTGGCTGGCGACGGCGCGGCCGAGCTCGACCCTCGCGCTGCCCTCCGCCACGAGCAGCCCGATGAGCTCGCCGTTCACGACGAGCGGGATTGCGAGGCGCGTGCTGCGGCCACCCCGCGCGAGCTCGGGGCCGAGCTCTGCGAGGCCGAGCACCTGACGGGCATTCCCCGCCTCTGGGTCGCTCGCCTTCCGGTCGAGCTCTTCGCGTGCAGGATCGAGGAGGTAGACGTGGCAGGCGCGGGCTGCGAGGAGTGGACGGGCGTCGGCGACGACCGTATGCAACAGGTCGTCGAGCGCCTCCGCGCGCGCGATCGCCTCCGCGAGTTCCGTGAGCTGCTCGAGCTCGATCACGCGGAGTCGCGTCTCCTCGTAGAGGCGCGCATTCTCGATCGCGCCTGCCACGAGGGCGGCAGAGGTGACTAAGAAATCGACCTCATCGTCCGAGAACTCGCGCGGAGCCTCGGTATGGGCGGTGATCACGCCGATCGCTTCTCCGGCACGATCGACGATCGGCACCGCGAGCAACGACTGGAACCGCTCCTCCTCGAGCTCCGGGACGTACTTCGTCCGCGGGTCGGCCAACGCGTCGTCCCGGATGAAGGCCGGCTCGCCGTGCTCTGCGGCCCACCACGCGAGGCTCTCGCCCCGTTCGAACGCGACCTTGCCGACCTGGCGCTCGTAGGGAGGTGACGCTGCGCGGAGCACAAGCCGCGAGCCGTCGTCCTCGACCAGGTAGGCAAAGCAGGCGTGGACACCGCTCGCCTCCGACATCAGCCGAACGACGGATCGGAGCACCTCCTTGAGCTCGAGCGACGACGCAACTGTCGAGACGATCTCGTGGAGGAACTTCTCACTCGTTTGCAGCGACATCGTTCGGGATCGTACGACGCGCAGACCTCGCGAGTCCAGCCTCGCTTGCTAATGCGAGGCGGCGGCGCCGAGGTGGCGCTCGAACGCACCCGTCTCGACGATCTCGGTGATCTGCGCGACGGCGATCCTGATCTCGTCGTCGGTGTTGAAGTAGTGCGGCCCGAGGCGAATCCCGGCGCCCGGCCGGAAGTCACCGAGAACCCCTCGTGTCTCGAGCTCGGCGTAGACGGCGGCCGCCTCGGGGACGGCAATCGTGACGCTTCCTCCACGACGGGCAGGATCCCTGTGGCTCTGAACCTCGAACCCTGCGGCATCCGCGAGGTCGATCAAGAGCTGCGTCTGGCGCAATGAGTTCTCGCGGATCCGTGCGATTCCGACCTCCTCGACGAGGTCGTAGCCAGCAGTCCCGGCG
>JAERMP010000321.1 GCA_016844515.1 Thermoleophilia bacterium
GTCGGCATCGGCTTGCCGGCGTGGCCGTGGTCGTAGAACGCCCGGAGCGTCCCCTCCGGGATCGTGTTGATGGTGAAGGGAGCGCCCAGGCAGTGCACGTAGAGGGTGTCGGGCGCATTCGGATCCTTCGTGCTGGTCGACGCCCAGAGGAGGCGCTGCATCCGCGCCCCCGCGTTCTTCAGCCGCTGCGAGCGCTCGGAGTCCATGACCTCCCGGTAGGCCTGGTACGTCTTGTGGCCCACGGCGAGCGCGAGCGTGTCGCGGAGCTCGTCCGGAACCTTGTCCAACACGGCCGCGTCCCAGCGGGACATGAAGACAGACGCCACCGACCCGACTGCCGGATTGAGGCCGGCGTCGATGCGCCGCTCGACACCGCGCATGTAGGCGTCGGCTGCGGCCCGATAGTGATCCGCCGAGAAGAGCAAGGTCACGTTCACCGGGACTCCGGCGGCGATCGCTTCCTCGATCGCGGGCAAGCCCTCCGTGGTGCCGGGGATCTTGATGAAGAGGTTGTCGCGCTCCGCCTCTGCGTGCAGCGTTTTGGCCGCCGTCACGGTGCTTTCCGCGTCGTAGGCGAGGAGCGGAGAGACCTCGAGCGACACCCAGCCGTCGACCCCGTCCGTGCGCTCGTGAATGGGGCCGAACAGGTCAGCGGCGCGCTGCAGGTCGTCGATGGCCAGCTCGAAGAAGATCTTCTCGCGGTCCATCCCCGTTGCAGCCAGGCTCTGGATCGCCTCGTCGTAGCCTCCGGAGGCGATTGCCTTGTCGAAGATCGACGGGTTCGAGGTCAGCCCAGTCACCGAGTAGTCGTCGATGTACGTCTGGAGCTGCCCGGAGTCGAGCAGCTCGCGGGTGATGTTGTCGAGCCAGAGGCTCTGGCCCAGCTCGTGGAGTTTCTCAGTTGCTTTCACCGTGCCTCCTGTCTATTCGTCACGGGCGGCAGCCACGCAGGTGCGCGCGACCTCCGAGACGGCGTCCGGGGTGAAACCGAACCTCTTCACGAGCTCCTTCAGCGGCGCAGAAGCGCCGAACGTGTGCATGCCGACGATCGCTCCGCCGTCGCCAACGTAGCGATGCCAGCCCAGCGTCGACGCCTGCTCGATCGCAACGCGCGCCCTTGTAGACGGTGGGAGCACGTCGTCCCGGTAGGCCTGCGGCTGGCGGTCGAAGAGCTCCGAGCAGGGCATGCTGACGACGCGCGCGTGTATCCCCTCGTCCATCAACTCCTCCCGCGCGGAGAGCGCCAGTCCGACCTCCGAGCCTGTCGCGATCAGAATGACGTCCGGCTCGCCACCCGCGGCATCCACGAGCACGTACGCACCCTTGGACACGTCCGAAGCCGGGGCCATGGCCGAGCGATCGACGGTCGGGAGCGCCTGGCGCGAGAGGACGAGCACTGCCGGCTCGCGCTTGAGCTGCGTCACGTACCGCCACGTCTCCGCGACCTCGTTGGCGTCGGCCGGACGGAACACCAGCAGTCCGGGAATCGCGCGCAGCGACACGAGCTGCTCGACGGGCTGGTGCGTCGGGCCGTCCTCGCCGACCCCGATCGAGTCGTGCGTGAAGATGTGGATCACGGGGATCTCCATCAGCGCCGAGAGCCGAATGGCGCCGCGCGCGAAGTCGGAGAAGATGAGGAACCCCGACCAGAACGGGCGGAGCTTCGAGACCGCCATGCCGTTGGCGATGGCCGCCGAGGCGTGCTCTCGGACGCCGAAGTGGAAGTTGCGTCCGCTGCGGTCGCCAGGCTCGAAGTCCCCGGCGCCCCCGAACGTGAGGCGGGTCTTGGTCGAAGGAGCGAGATCGGCGGCGCCGCCGAGGAGCCACGGAACGCGCTTCGCGACAGCGTTCAAGACCTGGCCCGAAGAGTCGCGGCCGGCGATCCCCTTCGGGTCGGCCGGGAACACCGGGATGTCGGCATCCCAATCGTCCGGGAGATCGCGCCGCTGCATGCGCTCGATCTCGTCGGCGAGATCGGGGTACGCGGAGCGGTACTCCTCGAACCGAGCCTCCCACGCCTCGCGAGCCGCTTTTCCACGAGCGCCGATCCCCTCGGAGAAGTGCTCGTAGACGCCGTCCGGCACGAGGAACTGCGCGTCTTCGGGCCAGCCGTAGAAGCGCTTGGCCGCCTTGACGCCCTCGGGGCCGAGCGGCTCGCCGTGGGCCTTGGGCGTGTCCTCCACCGGCGTGCCGTAGCCGATGTGGCTGTGCACAACGATGAGCGTCGGCCGCTCGTGCTCGGACTTGAAGTCGTGGAATGCCTTCTCCGCCTGCGCCAGGTCGTTGGCGTCGGAGACCGTGGTCACGTTCCAGCCGTACGCGACGAACCGCGCCGGCACGTCCTCCGTGAACGTGATGTCGGTGTGCCCCTCGATCGTGACCCGGTTCGAGTCGTAGATCCAGCACAGGTTCGAGAGGCGCTGGTGGGCGGCGAACGATGCCGCCTCCGACGCGATCCCCTCCATCATGCAGCCGTCACCCGCCTGGGCATAGACGTCGAAGTCGAACAGCGT
>JAERMP010000322.1 GCA_016844515.1 Thermoleophilia bacterium
CAACTCAAGCGGAGTCGGGTAAGGGACTGTTCGTGGGAGGTGTGACGCTCCCGCTGGCGTTGGCCGAGCTGGGATTGATCGATGAGTACGAGTTCGTCGTGCATCCCAGGATCGCTGGCCACGGGCCGACGTTGTTCGCGGGGCTATCGAAGTATGTCGACTTGAAGCTCGTGGGCCGGCTGGAGTTCAGCTCGGGGGCGGTGGCAATGCGGTATGAGCCGAGAAGGTTCCGCGGTCCGTAGGCGGTACTCGAACAAGCCACGAAGCGAGCGCCGCACGGGCGCTTGTTCCTTCGATTCGATTCAGAACATTGGTCTGGCGCCCCCGGTAGGATTCGAACCTGCGACCGTCGGATTAGAAGTCGGAGCTTTGGATCCGACTAGTCTGGTGGTCAACCTGAATCTGCGCGAGGCCCGAGAACGCGCACGCTGCGCACGAATCCGGTGTCATGCCCGACGGGCTACTGACCACCGGATTAGATCATGGTTCGGTGGACAATGCAAGCCTAAACGGTTCGTACCGCGAACAAACGTTGCAGCTCGGCGATCCCCTTGAGGGAAGGTTCGCCGCGACGGAACTACGAGATGGCCCGCTACCTCTCGGTGCTGTAGTCGCTAGTCGCTGGTCGCTAGTCGGGTCGTTGGGTTCGTCGAGAAGCGCGCCCGCGCATGTAAGATTCTGTCGTGATGACGACATCGACGAGGCACTTGGAGTTTCGCGAACTCAAGCGCGCCGAGATCGACCGCATCTGGACGATCGATCGGCGCGAGCACATCGCAAACATCTATCGGCTCGTCGACGGCGGGCTGCGGCTGGAAGCGCACGACTTCGACGTGCCCGGCTGGCATCCGGATAACGTCGCGAAGACGACGCCGCTGCTGTACGAGATGTTCGATCGCGGTGCGCGATTCTTTGCCTCGTTCGATGGCGAGCAGCTTGCGGGCGTGTCGGTGCTCGACACACTGCCGCGCGGCGAGCGCGGTGACCTCCTACAGCTCGAGCTCCTTCACGTCGGCCGCGACTACCGCGGTCAGGGGCTGGGCTCGCGACTGTTGGAGCAGGCGCATGCGGTGGCCCGAGAGCTTGGTGCGCGGGGGCTGTACATCTCGGCGACACCGTCGGAGAACACGATCCGCTTCTACCAGCGATGCGGTGCGACGGTGCTCGCAGTGCCTGACCCGGAGCTGTTCGCGCTGGAGCCGGAAGACATCCACCTGGAGTGCCCGGTGTGATCAGCGCAATGGAGACGCCTCTCGCAGTGCGGCAATCTTGCGCATGATGGAGGGTTCATCTGTGGGCTGTACGCCGGAGGCGTCGCGCAGCACGCCTTGCTGGCTCAACTAGCCAGTGAAGGTGTGCTCCGGATTTACTGGTCGAGCACGCGCTCGGCGCGGTCCAGCTGCCGGGGGACATCCTCGGGGCGGTGGCGGATCGCCCAGTCCGTGCGACGGAGCGCCATGTGCGCGACGTACGCCCGCAGCACGTGCGGCTCGACGAGCGCCTCGACCCGATCCCAGATCTGCTGGCCGTGACCGTCGAGGTCGAACGCGAACGCCACCAGGTCGTAGCGGTGATCGCCCCCGCACGCACCCTCCCAGTCGACGATCCCGGTGAGCGTGCCGTCATCGAGGGCGAGCACGTTGTCGGTGTGCAGGTCGAGGTGGACGAGCCCGCTCGTCGGGAACCATGACGGCTCGGCGTCGGCGCCGACCGACTCGACGAAGTCCATGATGCGACGGGCGCGATCGGAGTGCGCTCGGAGCGAGTCGTGCTGCGCCCCGCCGTCCTCGCCGACCGTGAGGGTGTGGATCACGAACTCGCCCCACCCCTGCAGCGCTGGTGCCGGTTGCGGACCGCCGACGATGCCGGCGGCGGCGCCGACGCACTCGATCATCCGGTCGACCAGCGGGGGCGGCGCGATCGGGAACGATCGTCCCGGCAGCACCTGCTGCGCGGAGAGCGTCCACCCGTCGACGGCGCGCACGAACGGGTACTCGGGCACAGGCACGCCACGCGAACGCAGCACGTCGAGCGCGGGGAGGAGCACCGCGTAGCGGTCGGCCACGCCCTCGTCGGCGAACCACTTCAGGACGACGCGCGCGCCATCGGCAGCGATCGCGAACCATGCGCCGCCTGACTCGCCCCCTGGTGCACGGCCCTCCAGCTGGAAGCCGAGGTCGCGCAGCTGCTCCGGGTTCACGTCTTGGGCGGCTCTTCGAACACGACCTTCACGTGCTCGAACCCGAGCGCGCCGAGCAGCGCCTTCAGCACCCTCTGCGAGAGCCCCGTCCCTCGGGAGTCATAGCGGATTGCGGTATGCCCGGACGCGACTTCACGCATGAAGTCGGCGAAGCTCGGGTAGAGGTTGTGCAGAGAGAACGACTCAAGGAGGTATGGCGCAATCACCAATGGCGGCCCCTCGCCCTCGACGCAATACGCTATGCGGACGCCATCCTTCGTCGTGCAATAACCGACTTCGCGTTCCATGGCGCGAATCTTACGCCATCAGCGTGCTACGGGGTGGCCCTCAGCTTGCGTGACAGATGCTCATGATTCCGCATCTCAGGCCACATACTTAGCGACACGTCAGGTGGGAGATGACCCTAAGCCTCCGCGAAAACGACCGCCGTTCGGCGGACTGAGAGTCAAGGAATCGTACCTGGAGCGGGAGACGGGGGATCGCCCTACGGGCGGGCGTAGCCCGAACCCGCGACCCTTTGCTTGGGAATCACCTTATCGAGTT
>JAERMP010000130.1 GCA_016844515.1 Thermoleophilia bacterium
CGCGATCAAGGGCCGCATCAAGCAGCTCAAGTCCGAGATCGAGAACACCGACTCCGACTTCGACCGCGAGAAGCTCCAGGAGCGCCTCGCGAAGCTGTCCGGCGGCGTTGCCGTGGTCAAGGTCGGCGCAGCCACCGAGACCGAGATGAAAGAGAAGAAGCATCGCGTCGAGGACGCGCTGCAGGCCACGCGGGCAGCCCTCGAGGAGGGCATCGTCCCGGGCGGCGGCGTCGCGCTCATCAACGCCGGTGACGCGGTCAAGGCCACGCTCGATGCACTCGAGGATGACGAGGCTACGGGTGCGAGGATCATCATTCGTGCTCTCGAGGAGCCGCTTCGCCAGCTCGCGTACAACGCGGGCCTCGAAGGCTCCGTCGTCATCGACAAGGTCCGCCACGCCAAGAAAGGCCACGGCCTGAACGTCGAGTCGGGCGAGATCGAGGATCTGGTCAAGGCCGGGATCATCGATCCGACCATGGTCACACGCTCGGCGCTGCAGAACGCTGCGTCGATAGCGAAGAACATCCTCACGACCGAGGCCGTGGTCGCGGAGATGCCGGAGAAGCAGTCCGCAATGCCGGCAGGCATGGGCGGCGGCGGGATGGATTTCTAGACAATCGTGGGGGGAAACGATGTTTCCCCCCACGAGCCCCCCTTCCTGGGGCTCTGCACCGACAGCCGCTCTTGACCTGCGGGCGAGTGAATCGCCCTCCGGTCGTCGGGCGCGGTGCACCTAGAACGATTGAAGGGCCGGCTTAGCCGGCCCTTCTGCGTTAGTGGGCTTCGTTCGCGACTACTCGCCGAACGGCGTCCAAAACACATGCGTGACGCGATGCCTGCCGTTGCCTAGGTCGTCGAAGTAGACGTTCCCGTTCGCCCGGCTTGCCTGCGAGAACGGCGGAGCCTTGTCGAGCCCATTCCGGCACTTCTTGCTCTTGCCGGGGCAGCTCGTGCCGCCGCCGCTCGAGCCGTCGAGATGCGCGTAGATCGCCGCGAGCTGGTCGAAGTCGTGGGCGTTCGGGTGCTCGTTGCTCGGGCCATACGAGCCGCCACCGTCAGGGTCGTTGGTGTAGTCCATGCACGACCCGAGGTTTCCGTTGTTGAAGTTCTCGTCCTGGTGGTCGAGGCCGAAGTCGTGAGCGATCTCCTGGCACATGACGAGACCCCGCCAGGCCGGCGTGTTGTATGTCGCGGTGTTGAAGTACGTGTCGTTGACTTTGGTGGTTGCCTGCGTGATGTGGCTCCCGGAGGCCCAGATCTGCGCGATGCCGAGCCAGCCGGTGTTTCCATACGACGCATTGCAAGCTTCGATCCGTCCGGACGTGGGACTGCAGCTGACGGGATCCTTCGCGCTCGAGACTTTCGTCAACTTGACCACGCTCGACACGCTCCAGTCAGCGATCGCCCCGTCCAGGTACGGCTCCCAGGTCGAGCTGACGTTGTCGCCGACGCTGAGGTTCAGCGGGTTCGCTGTGCGCGCCCAGTGGTAGCTCCCCCACGAATGGCTGGCCAACGCGGCGCCTACCAAGACCAGTGCCGCAGACACCGCGGTCACAAGCGCCAACGTCTTTCTCATGCCCAGAGCCTCCTTCGCTCGTTCACAGTGAACTCCTCGGAGTCTGTCGCTCTCAGCGGCGAAGTCAATGGTCCGATGGTGGGGCCGACCCAGGACGTTCGTCCGAAACGAGGAGGCAGCCGCCGCGAACGGCGGTTGGCACGTGTTGGTTCAGCTGTGCACGTCGGTTCAGGGCCGGAGGGCGATTCACTCGCCCGGGAGGCCAAGCGCGGCTCATCAGAAAGCTGCGAAGAGGAAGGGGGGCAGGCGGGGGGAAACATCGTTTCCCCCCGCCAATAAGAAGAGCGGCCGCTGGGTACGGCCGCTCAAGGGGGAAGAACTGGGGAGGATTGGGTAGTCAGGTTTTCGTCGGAACCACCATATGTCTCGTCCCCCATTGGGGGGAACTCGGAGCGACCGCTACGGCGAGTTCGTGACGCTGGCGCCACCGACCTCCTCGTACAGCCTCTCTCCGTGGTGCAGGCGGCGCGCGATGTCGAACGTTTGCCGCTGCGAGCGTGTGGTCGTGGCATGTGCGGCGAGGTAACGGCCGGCAGCGATGAGCGGTAGGGCTGCGTCATCGCCCGAGAGGAGCTCGTGCTGACGAGATGCGGCCTCCACGCACTGGATCGTGTGGAAGTTCCGGTCCTCGCGAACCAGTGCGGAGCCGAGCGCGGCCACGAGTCGCTGGGGGTTTGCGTCGGTGGCCAGGTACGACGCGACCAGCTGGCCGGCATCGTTCACCCGCTGTTGACGGTCGAGGAGCGCCGGCAGCTCGAGCAAGAGCACGTCCGGATCTGCAACCGACTGTGGTTCGGGCAGTCTCGTCGCGGGAACGTTGAGGAAGCGGTCGAGGTAGACGCTCATCGCGGCGTCGAACACTCCGCGCAGAAGCGGGCGTGACGGTGAGCGCCGCAGGCCCTGCTCGACGGCGTTCGCGAAGGTGAACGTGTGTAGCGCCGTGTCCCAGTCGCCGAACTCGTTGGTCGTCGGAAAACGCGCGATGCGTGTCGCGGCAGCGAACGACACCGCAGAGGCCAGCTCGACCTCGCTCGCGCCGCCGCGGAGGGCTTCGAGAAGCGCGTCGATGCCCGCGGTCGGATCGTCCCCGAGCACGAGCTCGACGAGTTCCGTACGACTGGCCCAGGTGCCGCGCCTGGCGTTGCCCGCGGCGAGCGCGTCGGGGACCCGGTCGAAGGCCGCTTCCAGCAGCTCGACGAGGTCGACCGGGTTGCGCCAGGCGTTGCTCTCCTCCATCCGCTGCGCCGCCGCGAGCTGTTCCGGCAGCGACGCAAGCACTGCCTCGGCGTGATCCCAGCCCGCGACATCGAGGGCCTCGAGCGCCTTGTTGACGAAGTCGAGTGCATGGCCGAGATCGAGATAGCGATGATCCGTCGCAGCGGCGAAGAGCATGTCGGCGAGGTCCGTCGCCGACGCGCCCGAACGTACGGCCGAGACGAGCGCGCGCTCCGCACCCTCTGCGTCGCGCACCTCGACGAAGCGACGGAACCAGCGCCCGAGCGCCGCGGGGTCTGCATCTGTCGATGGAAGAGGATCGAGCGGAAAGCGGGGCGGATCCCAGGCCGCCTCCGCGGCCACGTCGGCAAGTCCGTGGTACAGAGCGACAGGGACGTCTGCCGGGTCGAGTCGCGGCAGGAGGTTCACGAAGCAGGTGAGCGTCGTCAGGCCGCGCCCCCACCCGCCGCCTCGCCGCTCGACGCCGAACGCGAGCCCGGCCCGGAAGGCGTCCACGCCGGACGGGTCGGCCTCGGTGAGCGTGATCGTCGCCTTCGCGAGGACGAGGGCGATGTTCCGTTCCAGCCCGTCGCGGAGACGCTTACGGTGGTGCGCGATGCGATCGTCGCGCGCGGCTACGTCGACGTAGACGTCGTCGCCGCGGAGCTCGACCGGAAAGCGCCGCAGATCGTCGGCCCACTGGTCGAAGGTGCCGCCGGAGCACAGGTCGAAGCGGGCGTGATGCCAGTGGCACGTGAGGATGCCGTCCGCAACCGTGCCGCGTTGCAGCGGGAAGCCCATGTGCGGGCAGCGGTTGTCGACGGCGTGTACCTCGTCCCCGTCCGCAAACAGGCAGATCGTGTGACCGCCGGCGTTGACGACAAGCCGTCCTTCAGCTCGAAGCTCGGAGAGCGACGCCGCCCGAACGAGCTCGTTCACCTCTGTGACCGTCATATCTCTTCCCTCCTGGTAAGGCGCTTGGCTGGAGGTTAGAACCTCAAGTATTGTTGAAGTCAAGAGGCGAGGTTATGACATCCGAGCTGACCATCGGCGAGGTCGCCGCGCGCAGCGGAGTGGCTCCGTCGGCGCTCCGCTTCTACGAGCGCGCGGGCCTCATCGGCTCGCTGCGGACGAGCGGCAATCAGCGCCGCTACGAGCGCGCCGTACTGCGCCGAATCGCAGTCATCCAAGCCGGGAAGGCTGCGGGCATCCCGCTCGCGCAGATTCGGTCCGCGCTCGCGACTCTCCCGGACGATCGGGTGCCGAGCCGGCGGGACTGGGACCGTTTGTCGCGCGCTTGGCGGAAGGACGTCGACGAGCGCATCGCCCTCCTCCAGGGGCTTCGTGGACGTCTCACGACCTGCATCGGCTGCGGCTGCCTCTCGATCGACCGGTGCAGGCTCTTGAATCCCGACGATGACGCTGCGCGCCTCGGCGTGGGAGCCCACTTCCTTCTGCGGGATCGAGCCTAGAACCCGTACCGCTCCTCCCCGAACGGGTCGGCGTCGTTGTGGTAGCCGTAGCGCTCCCAGAATCCGGGGCGATCGTCGGTCGTGAGCTCGATTCCACGGAGCCACTTGGCGCTCTTCCAGAAGTACTTGCCGGGGATCACGAGGCGAAGTGGTCCGCCGTGCTCGGGCGTCAGCGGCGCTCCGTCCGCGTGGGTGGCGAGCAGCGAGAGCGGGTCGCGCAGGAACGCGATCGGCACGTTGGTCGTGTAGCCCTCCTCTGAGTGGGCGACGACGAAGCGCGCCGACGAGAGCGGCTTCGCGAGCTCCTCGAGCGCCGACCAATGAACACCCTCGAACGTGACGTCGAAGCGGCTCCAGCGCGTGACGCAGTGGATGTCCTGCGTATGGGTCGTGCGGGGAAGCTGGCTGAGCTCGTCCCAGGTCAGCCGGATCGGGCTTTCGACCTCGCCGGACACGGTGAAGTCCCACGTGGCGAGGTCTGTGTTCGGGATCGAGCCCGCGTGGAGGACGGGCCACTTCTCGGTCAGGTACTGGCCTGGCGGCAATCGCGCCGGGTCGTACCCGGCCTCGAGGACCTTCTTCTCCGCCTTGCTCCTGAACACGATTCCTACACTAGTCCCCGTGGCCATTACCGCGTTACGGATTGCTCGGCGTCCCCGGGAGTTCGTCTGCGTGCGGGGACCGGATGCCGCGCCCTATCTCCAGGCGATGGTCTCGAACGACGTCGAGGCTCTCGGTCTCGGTGAGGCGTGCGAGGCCCTGCTTCTCACCTCGAAAGCGCGCGTGATCGCGCCGCTGACGGTTCTGCGACGCGGAGTCGACGACTTCCTCCTGCTGACGGAGCCGGGGCTCGGCGAGCGCGTGCGCTCGGTGCTCCTGCGCTCGCGGTTTGCAGCGAAGTGCGAGCTCGAGGTGGAGGCCCACGACTCGGTCGTCGTCCTCGGTGGGGCCGAGGGGATTCCGAACGCCGACTACGGGGTCGCGGCCGTCGAAGTGCTCGACGGCGATTACGCGCCCACGATCGACGACGGCGAGCTCGAGCTCCTTCGGATCAAGGCCGGGACCCCGAGATGGGGTCGCGAGATCGACGACAGGATCCTTCCCGCCGAGGCCGGCCTGGATCGGAGTGCGGTCGACTTCGAGAAAGGTTGCTATCCGGGGCAGGAACCGATCGCTCGCCAGCACTACCGGGGTCGCGTGAACCGCACTCTCCGTGTCCTTGCGATCGAAGGCACCGATCTGCCTGAGTACGACGCCGAGCTGACACACGAGGGGAAGGTCGTCGGCAGGGTCACGAGTGCCGCACTCGATGACGGGACGGTCGTCGCACTCGCGTACGTGCGCACCGAGGTTCCGCGCGACGTGATCCTCGACATCGGCACGCGCGGAGCCCGTCAGCTTCCGATTCCGAGCACCAGCTGACGTGTCGTCAGGTGGCGCGATGCGCCCGGCAAGATTCGAACTTGCGACCTCTGCCTCCGCAGGGCAGCGCTCTATCCCCTGAGCTACGGGCGCTCGGCCGGCAAGTCTAGCGTCACCCGATCTCGCGGATGCGCGTCACGAGATCCGTAGCGAGATCGTCCGGAACCGGGATCGTCAGGTTGTATTGCTCTATCCGCCAACCGACGCCGTCGTGTTGGAGGACGCCCGAGCCGCGGCACGCTCCGTAGAACTCGTTCTCGACTGTCTCGTCGAACCACGCTGTTCTCCCGTCGCGCGCCATATCGATCGACCGTTCGGACGCCGTGTACGTCCAACCCTTGCCGCGCGAGAAGTAGGAGTGGACGAACTCGCGGAAGTCCGTGCCTGCCCACCGCTCGCCGGGCGCCGTACCCAGGAACACGGCTTCCTCTGCGAGCGTCGCAAAGTAGCGCTCCTCGTCGGCCTCTGCGGCCGCCGCGTGGAACTCATCGAGTACAGATTTGATCTCTGAGCGATCCATTAGCTGGCGCCTGTGCGATATCCGGTCGACGCCGGACCCGCCAGCCGTGCGCTCATGACGGTCTCGGCAGCTTCGGCGCTTTGGGGATGCCCTGTCACCGCGGCGAGGAAGTCGTCTCGATCCAATGCGTAGAGGACGACATCGGTACGCGCGGTGACGGTCGCCGTTCGCGCCACATCTCGGAGGAGCGCGATCTCACCGAAATAGCCGCCGGCCGCGAGCTCGGAGATCGTCCTCCCATCTTGGGAGACGTCAATCTCCCCCTCTGCCACGATGTAGAAGCGGTCTCCCGCGTCTCCCTCCCGGACGATCACGGTGCCGGCTTCGACGCGTAGTGGGACGAGCCGCGCGGCAACGTGCTCGAGCGATCCACCAGGCAGCGGCGCGAAGATCGGGACCGCGGCCAGGATCCTGAGCTCCTCGGGGTTTGGCGCCGAGCAGCACGACGAGGAGCGGAAGGAACACGCCCGCCGCGATCAGGGCGTTCTCGATGCCGAGCCATGCGATGAGTACGGGCACGATGGCTGCGCCGATTCCGATCGACGCGAGCCAGAGCATCTGGATGACTCCGAAGACGCGCGCGAGGACGTCATCCGGGACGGCGCGCTGCACCAGCGTGAGCCCGGCGACGTCGACGAGAGAGCTTCCGATACCCATTATCGCGAGCACGATCACGACCACGACGACTTCCTGCGAGACGCCGATCGCAATCAGAGGAAGCCCGATGAGGACGACACCCGCAAGGAACGCCGGGCTCAGCCGGCGGGCGCCGGTAAGCGAGAGAGCACCGACCGCTCCGATGAACGCCCCGACACCGAGCGCGGCGTTGAGATAGCCGACTCCACCCTCTCCCAGGTCGAGCAACTCGATCGCCGCGACGACGATGAAGACCTGGACGGCGCCGAAGACCGCCGTCTGTGCCGTCAGCAGCACCATCATCACGCGCAGCGCGGGGTTTCGTCCCAGGATCGTGAACCCTGCGAACCTCTCTGCGGCGATGGTCGATGCGTCCAGCTCTCGTCGCGGTTGCTCCGCCCGCTCGACGTGGATCAGGAGGAGGAAGAGCGCCGACGCGACGATCAGCAGCGCCGTGATGGTGAATACAACCCCCGTGCTCGCGACTGCGAGCAGAACGCCGGCGAGAGCCGGGCCGGCGAACACCGCGATGCTCTCCACACCGCTCGCGACCGCATTCGCCGCCGTGAGCTCCGCGGGACCACGGGCAAGGCTCGGTGTGAGGGCAGCTTGCGCTGAGCGGAAGGGCGTCGTGGCGATCGTGGCGGCGATCGAAAAGGCATAGACGACCCAGGGGTCGGCGTCGAGGAACACGCCGACCGCAGCCGCGCCGACGAGCACCACGCGGGCCGCGTTCGTGAACAGCAGGACGCGCTCGCGCGGATATCGGTCTCCGAGCATGCCCGCGAACGGGGCGATCAATGCGGCCGGGATGAGGCGGGCGAGAAAGATGAGCCCAACAGCCTTCTCTCCCCCAATCCCATACGCGTACACCGAGACGGCGATGAGAAAGGCGTAGTGGCCGATTATCGATGCCGTCCAGGCGAGCTCCAGCCACCGGAGATTCGCGTTTCGACCGACTGCGGCGAACGCGGCCACGGAGTCCTCGAGGCGCTTTCCGATGCCCACTACGGCCGAGAGCATCTCATCACGACTTGCCGAATGAAAGAGTACGAGGGAAGATTTCTATTCTTCGCGGGGTCTAGTTGGTCAGAACCCGCGCGTTGAGCGCCCGAGAAGGAGGAGAAAGCATGTCGGACGAGACCCGCCCAGAGGACGAGGTCGAGGCTCACGGCCCATACGCAGAGGGGCCAACAGCCGAAGGTCCCACCGCCGAAGGTCCCACCGCAGAGGCGACGAGTGACGAGCCCGACGTCGAGGCTCATGGGCCAGTCGGCATGGGGCCGGCGATGGAGGGCCCGACCGCAGAAGGTCCCACAGCTGAGGGGCCGACGGCCGAGTAACACTCCGCGGCAGAAGGTTTTCGAGGCCTGGGCGGTTTACCGCCCGGGCCTTTTCTATGCGCCGAGCGTGCCTGCGAGGTCGTTTAGGAGCTTGATGCCCGACGCGCGTTGGTCGTCTTCCAGCGCATCTACGACAGCAGCGAGTCGCGCGACCACCTGCAGCTCGCCGTCGTCCGCTTCGAGAATCCGGTGAGCCCTTCTCGCCTTGAGCAGCAGGTCGACGGCTATCGAGGCCTGATTGGCGAACAGCCCGAGCAGCTCCATCTCCTTCAGGCTGAAGAGGGACTGCTCCGGGCGGTCAAGCACCGACAGCACCCCGAGCGCGCGCTCCTCGTGGACTAGCGGGGCCGCCATGAGACCGCTCGGCACGTAGCCCGTGTCCTCGGCGACGTCTTTCGCGAAGCGGGGATCCTGCTGGACGTCCTCGATAACGAGCGGCGTGCCCGTGGCGAGAACCCAGCCGGCGATCCCCTTGCCGGCAGGGTAGCGGGTTCCCAGGAGTGTGTCCTCACCCTCTCCGACGACTGCCTCGAAGACGAGCTCCTCGGTGGCCTCGTCCAGTAGGACGATCGAAGACGCCTTAGCGCCGAAGATCGATCGTGCCACCTCGACGATCGCCGCGAGAAGTGCGCGAAACGACTCCTCGGACCCCACGACCCCTGCCGCGACGGCTGCTCGAAGCTCGGGCTTCTCGGTCATTGTCCACCTCCGACGTTCGTCGCGGTCAGATAGAGGACGCTCTTCAACTGGAAGGGCGTCAGCTCGGGATGTTTCGCGAGGATCAAAGCGCAGATCGCGGTGAGATGTGGTGTGGCGAAACTGTTGCCGGAGACCTTGAGCGAGCGCCCGCCGAGCCAAGGGACGTTGACATTGACTCCGCGACCGAAGAACTCCACCGGCGGGTTCGGGTTGTAGAAGAAGGCCAGCGAGTCGTCCTCCTCGTGGCTGCCCACGGAGATGACCGACGAGAAGCGCCACGGGTAGCTCTCGACCGGCATGTTGTGAGCCGAGGCCACGAGCACCGTATTCTTGAAGTACGCGCTGTCCGCGAGTTCGTGCAACACGCCCGCAAACGGCTTCTTCGTGGTCGACAGGCTCATGTTGATCACGTCGAACCCCTGCTCGACCGCGTAACGAAGACCGCCGAGGAGGATGGAGCCGCTGCCGGTAAAGGTCGAGCCGAGGACCCTCACGCTCGAGATGCTGCACTCGGGTGCGAGCGTTCGGACGATGCCGGCGCAGGCGGTCCCATGTCCTGAGACATCGCCCTCGATGTCTTCCTCGGCGATGACCTCCTCGTTCTCGCCGATCGAGATTACGACGGCGCTCTCGAGCTCGCCGATCAGGGGATGGCCGGCTTCGACGCCGGAGTCGAGGATGCAGACACGCGCGCCCTTCCCCTTCGAGCCTCCGAGCGCCCACTCGCGTGTGACGTGCTCCGGCCAGTCACCGGGGAGCGAGATGCGGTCGACCGCGTCCTTGGGCAGGCTCCACGCGGGAAGCGCAGCCTGACCCGCATCCCAGCCGTGGGCGGTGACGTCGGTCACGCGCAGGATCGTAAGCGCTACCTAGGCTCGGAGGAGGCCTGCGACCGCGAAGCGGCCGCTTTCAGGGAAGGCGCGGAGCGCCTTGTCCGCAAAGCGGACCAGGGGAAGGGGTCTGGGGGAACCGGGAGGTTCCCCCAGCATCAACCAGCGACAAGAAGCCGCGCGAGCGGATTCTGGTCTTGCGCCAAGTCGACCCGTGGGGTCTGACCCCAAGCTCAACTGTCGGCGAGGCGAACGCGGATCTCGTTGACGATGCGACGATCGGCCTCGTAGCCCTCGAGCGCGAGCGCCTTTTCGAGGTCGGCGATCAGTGCCTCGCGGAATGCGAGATCCGCCTCGGCGCGCGCGACGATCTCGTCGAACGTGCGACGGGCGTACGGCAACTCCTGCGCGGCCCGCACCCAGGCTGTGGGGGCGGGGCGCAGAAGCCGGAGGAGGTCTCCAAGCCGTTCTTCTTCGTAGGACCGCGTCATCTACTCACTAGACCCCTCGGCGGCCTCGTTTCTTCCCTGTGCTGTGCGCTAGACCGGAATCCGGCTAGCGCCGAACTCCGGTCGCGCCGAGATCCCTGAAGGCGTCCGCTTCGCGGCCGCGGTGTTTGCGATTGCATCAGTTGTTCGCCTCATTCGGCTGGCGATCGTGCCGGCCGGAATGCCGAGGTCGTCCGAGATCGTCCGGTAGCTCTGATCCTGGGCGAAGAAGCGGTCGAGGATGTCCTGGCATGCCCCGGAGAGCCCTGCGACCGCCTCACGAACCGCGAATGCCTCCTCGATCTCCTCCATGTCTGCGCTTCCTTCGTCGGCCATGACCTCCTCGACCGGCTGCTCTCGCCCTCCGCCGGAGATCGCGTCGAGGCACCTGCGGCGTGTGAGCTGCGCGAGCCATGGCTTGAGCGCAGCGCCGTCGCGCAGGGTCTCCAGACGCATGAAAGCCCGCGTGAAGACGTCCTGGAACACGTCTTCCGCGTCTTCATCGCTGAGCCTGAAGCCCCGAATACAGATCGCGTAGACGTATCGGGAATACCGCTCGACGAGCTCGTTCCACGCATCGGAGTCGCCTGTGCGACAGCGCTGGACGAGCTCCGCATCGGAGAGCGTCGACGGCGTGCTCATCGGCAGCTGCTCAACGGATCGGCTCGAGCAATCGGTCGGCGGCATCGCTCGCAGCCTGCTCGCTCGCGCGGGCCCTGGCGAGTCGCGCATCTCCCGGGCGCACTCCGAGATTG
Organism: Thermoleophilia bacterium; assembly: GCA_016844515.1. Next base: position 10,957 of record JAERMP010000130.1, read on the forward strand.
ATCTGAACGAGGTGCGCCGCCGCCCGCGCTCCTCCCGCGGCGAGCGCGGCCGCGGCCGAGGCGTCGCCTCGATATGTCTCGTCACCGCGCTCTCCGGCAAGCGCGGCGAGCGCTGCCGCGTCCGCGCCTAGCTCAGCGATCTCGAGCGGAACCGCGGCTGCATCATCGAGCTTCTGCTCGAGTTGGAAGTCGCGCCGCGCGTCGCTCGCCTCTTCGCCCTGGGCGTCACGGAGCGCGGAAAGCGCGTCCTCCCAGACCTTGGCGTCGGCGTGAGCGAGCACGACTGCCCTATCGCGGATCGCCTGGGCCTGTGCAACGACTCCTCCCGCATCCTCCCAGGAATCGCGAGAGCAGCGTGCGACCATGCCGACGAGGCTCGCCGAGAAGGCGACGCTGAGCGCAGCCGCAGATCCGCCTCCGGGCGCGCTCCCGTCAGCCGAGAGCCGCTCGAGAAGCTCGGCGAGCCGCAGGTCGAGGTAGTTGTCGTTGTCCAGAGCAGGACGAGTTTACGGCGGGCGCCGAGGCGTTCATACACTTCGCACCCGTGCCGCTCTATCTG
>JAERMP010000131.1 GCA_016844515.1 Thermoleophilia bacterium
TGGCGCGGTAGCCCGCACGCACACCGACCCGACGGCCTCTAGGCAAGGGCACGAACGAGAGCGGTGACGACGGCGGCGACCGCCATCGCCCCGACGAGCGGCGCGCGCAGCCAAACGGCGATCGCCGCGGCTGCGACACCCGGGACACGGGCATCGAGACTCAGCTCACCGTCACCTCCCACGGTCTGCGTCACGACGAGCGCAGTGAGCATCACCGGAGCCAGCAGCTCGACCACGGACTGAATCCGCCGCGGCAGCTCGCGCCGGCCGAGGAAGACCGGCCCGGAGGCCTTGAAGAGCACGGTCGCGATACCGACGACCGCGATGAGGATCCAGAAGTCAGTCATCGCCTGAGCCCGAGGAGGCCAGCCTGAATCGCACGACGTCCCCGAAGGTACGGAGCTAGCAGAGCCAGGAACAGCGCTGCGAACGCCGCATCGAGCCCAAGCCCGTTCGGGTCGCCCAGCGCATCTCCGAGCAACGTTCCGAGCGCGGTGCTCGCGACCCACAACACGTAAAGCAGGAGCCCTGACCCGACGAGGATCGGCCACTCGAAGCGACCAGTCCTCCCGGACAACGCCCACGACTCGTCGACGATGAGCTGAGACTCCACCAGCCGCCGACCGCGCCCTCCGGGAAAGATGGACGCGACGGTGAGGCTGATGGCGACGTAACGCGCGTTGAGGAAGACCGCGGCCATGATTGCCGCGACGATCGTCCCTCCAGCGTCGAGCACCGTGACCGCGCCGAACTGGGCCGAGCCCGCAAACGTCGTCGCCGACATGGCCGTTGCCGCCACGGCCCCCATTCCCGCCGCATCTGCAAGAACGCCGAAGGAGAGACCGAAGAGGACAGGGCCGAGCGCAAGCGGGAGCGCAGCGCGAACTCCGTCGCGGACACGCGGGGCCCGGGTCTCGGAAGGCACCGCCCAACCTTAGACAGCGACCCGTGGCGAACGGTTGTCACAATCAGTCAGATGAAGATCGTGGTCAGCGGCGCGTCGGGCCTCATCGGCTCCGCCCTCGTACCGGCGCTCGAGGTGGCCGGCCATGACATCGTGCGGCTGGTGCGCGGGCACGCGTCCGGCCCGGGAGCGCTCGCATGGGATCCGGAGGGCGGAATCATCGATGCCGCCGCGCTCGCAGGAATCGACGGTGCCGTGCATCTCAGCGGCGCGACGATCGGTCGTCGCTGGTCCGGCGCGCGGAAAGCGGAGATCCTGGATTCCCGAGTCTCCAGCACGAGGCTGCTCGCAGAGACGCTCGCATCGCTCGATCCGCGCCCGTCCGTCCTCGTGTGCGCCGGCGGGATCGGGATCTACGGAGATCGCGGGGACGAGATCCTGACCGAGGAGTCGGAGCTCGGAACCGGCTTCCTCGCCGACATCGGCAGGGCCTGGGAGCGCGCGTGCGAGCCCGCTCGCGCGGCCGGTATCCGCGTCGTCAACCTCCGTGCGGGGATCGTGCTGGCGCGTGAAGGCGGCGCACTCGCGCGGCTGATCACACCGTTCAAGCTCGGGCTCGGGGGTCGGGTCGGAAGCGGGAAGCAGTGGTGGAGCTGGGTCGCGCTCGATGACGTCGGCGGCGCAATCCGCTTCGCCTTGGAGGGCGACATTGCGGGCCCGGTCAACCTCGTCTCCCCGAACCCCGTGACCAACACGCAGTTCACGAAGGCGCTCGGAACGGTGCTCGGAAGACCGACGCTGTTCCCGTTCCCCTCGTTCGCGGCCAAGGCCGTGTTCGGGGAGATGGCTGAGGAAGCCCTCCTCACCGGTCAGCGAGCGCTCCCAGCCCGGCTCATCAACGCGGGCTTCGCTTTCGAGTATCCCGCGCTTGACTCGGCGCTCGAGCGCGCGCTTTCGGCCTGAGAGAAGCGCGGGGCCGGCTCGGGAGCCGGCCCCGCTGTCTCGGTTACGGAAGGATGACCGGGCAGTTCGGAGCGGTCGCCCCGTTGGAGTCCGTGCACGTGATGCGCCCCTGGATCGCGGGGCTGATCGGCGTTGACGCCGTGATGTGGTCGGCGAGGACCTGATCCATGATGCCCTGCGTTGTGGCACGGCTGAAGAAGTTCGGGTAGCCGTCACCGCCGCTCGCCATGAAGTCATTCTCGGCGATCGAGTACGTCGACGCCGTCGTTAGGCCAACGGCCGGGCCGGTGCATGTGCCGTTCGCCGCCTGACGAACGGCACCCGTGACCCTGCTCCCGGCGGCTGCGGTGATCTCGTAGGTGAAGCAGAGCCCCGATACCTGCGGGAAGCGACCGTTTGCAGCCGGCATCAGCGACACGCCGTTCTCGAGCATCGTCTTCAGCTCCGCCCCGTTCACTTGTAGCGTGACGACGACGTTCCCGAACGGGAGCACCGTCAGCACCTGGCCGCGCGAGATCGGGAACGGGGGCGGAGTGTACGCCGGGCAGAAGTCGCTCGGATTGTCGGCCGTGGGGCACGTGAGATCTGCGCGGAGCCCACCCGAGTTCGTGATCGAGAACTCGACACCGATCGAGCTGTATCTCACCCGCATCGAGTCAGTGGTCACGTTGCCGACGAGCGACTCGCAGAGCCTCCCGTCGACGCGCCCACACGTGTCCGCCCGCGGAATGAACACGCTGGAATTGCCGATCACGCCGCCGAGGATCGGAGCCAGCTGCGTGTTCAGGTCGGTGATCCGGGCCTGAATGGCCGGGTCCGGTGTGACGCCGATGTTCCACGGCTTGTGGAAGTCGGCAGTCGTGTAGATCACGTGCCCAGTGCTCGTGTCGAGCACGAGCCGGACGCGGGTGAAGCGGACGCCCTTCGAGAGGTTCTCGACGACGAGCGTCCCGTTGGGCCGGTAGGCGAGCACCTGGAAGTTCGTGTGGTCGCCCATGACGGCGTCGACACCGGTCAGGGCATCGGCGAGATCGACGAGCGGCCCAGTAGGAGCTGTGAGCGTCCCGGCCGTCGCGCCGTCGTGGCCCATGACCACGATCACCTTCGCCCCCTTGGCGCGCAGGCGGTTCACCTCGGCCTGCACTCGAGGGATCCGCGGAACGACCGAGAACGGATCGAAGGCGTTGGGGAAGACGAGCGTCGGAGCGTCCTCGTTCGTGAAGCCGACGAGGCCTAGCTTGCCGCCCTCGACGTTGAACCTCACGGACGGCGACCACCCGTGAGGAGGCGTCTTCCCGTTCGCTCCGACCACGTTCGCCGAGACGTATGGGAACTTCGCGAGCGGGATCAGGGTGTTCCGAAGGTACGCCTGCCCCTTGTCGAAGTTGTGGTTCCCGAGCCCGTCGGCCGAGAAGCCCATCTTGTTCATGAGCTCGATGGTCGGCGTGTCCCCGAAGAACGACGAGATCGGCGGGGTGGCTCCCACGGAGTCGCCCGCCGCGACTGTGAAGTTGTCCTTCGTCGCCTCGGCGCGGTAGGCGTCGAACCACGGCTTGAGGAAGGCCGATCCGCCGATCGAGAACGTCGGGCTCGCGAACGTGTCGGCGGCCTCCGCGAGCGGCACGAGCTGCCCGTGGAAGTCGCTGATGTCGAGGAAGGTGATCTCCTTGTAGCGGCCGTGGCCGGGAGTGAGCTTGTACAGGATCTTGCCGCGCGCGTTCTGCGGCCCGGGAATCCCCATCAGGAACGCGAGCGTCGGTGCGACGTCGATGGCCCGGACGCCGGCCACGGACCCGCGATGACGGATCCCGGGACCCGCCGCGACGAACGTGCCGTGCATGTTCACGTTGTGCTCGAGGTCGACGAGGTTCGGCAGGTACCCGTGCTGGCCGAAGAACTGCGAGAACGCGATCCTCACGCCCGGCGTCGCCGCGTCCGTCTGGTACGGCGGTCGGAAGACGACAACGACGTCGCCCGACCGATTCGGGTGGAGCGCATCGGTGCCGTCGACGTTCCGCAGCTCCTCCTTTGTCATGATCCTGTCCACGACCTTCGCGCCCGGATTCGCCGGATCGGTCAGGTTCTGGAACGCCGTGATCACCGAGCTGCGGATCGACGCATACAGCGCCGGCGTCGTCGCAACGGCGGGGTTGATGTAGATCTGAGCGGTGCCGCCCGCATGGCACTCCTTCGTCGAATCGGGAGGGGCCGGCGAGGTTCGCGCGCGGCAGTTCGACGTCTGCTCGGTCGCCAGGCCTGCGTCTGCGAGCACCTTGCTCGTGTTCACCGCATACCACTGCGGCGCAAACCCGTGGTCCGAGGACGCGAACACCGTCGCGTCGTCGCCCATCAACTCGCGTCCTAGGGCGAGGGTCTCGTCCGCCTCCTCGTACGCGGCTCGGATGTAGCCCTCTCGGATCGCGGTGCGGCCGTCGGTCGCGCCGGCACCGTCGACGTTGTCGAAGTACGGGTTCGCGCGACCGTCCATGTCGGTCGGCGTCACGAGGCCCATGAACTGGTGCGAGAACTCGTCCGTGACCGGATTGCCCATGAGCAGAAGGTCCGGTTTCACGCCGAGTGTTTCGAGGATGTACTCGAGGTACGCGAAGTGTGCGTCTTTCCACAAGAGCCCTTGCTCGACGTAGGTGTCCTCGTCGACGATCAGCGCCTCGAGCGGCGCGAAGTCGGCAGCAGTTGAGGACGGAAAGTCCTTGTTCAGCGTCTCCTCGAAGGCCGTGGAGCCAGCTGCACCCAGCGCGTTGTAGGTCGCGTTCGCGCGCGTGAGCGACGTGAAGTAGATCCGGAGCTTCGACAGATCTGCGTTGAGATCGATGACCTTGACGAGGAAGCCGGCCGTCTTGCCCGACGACGAACCCGCGTTCAGGACGACCTTCGAGTCGCCCCATTGGCCAGCGGCCAGATCGGCGAGTTGCTTCGAGCCGTCCTTGCCGTTCAGCGCGAGGACGAGACGAGCGCGGTTGTAGTTGACTGCGCCGTCGTTCGTCGAGTCGTAGAGGTAGACGTCGACCAGATCGTTCGTGAGCGAGGTCGACACGAGATCGAACTGCATCTGCTTCGCGGGGCTTCCGGCCGCCGAAGTGGGTACGTTCGTCCAGCCCGCGGCGTCGGCGAGAGCGACCTTTTGGTACTGCACGCCAAACGAATTGGCAAGTGCGGGTTGTCCCGGCAGGTCGTAGTTGAGCGCGATTCCCCGCGCCGAGAAGAAGCTGCGGAAGTCCACCACGGGCCCCTGGAGCGCCGGCACGAGCGAGCGGCTCGCGACCCACTCGACGGAGACGACTTTCTTGCCGGCCCGTTCGGCAGCCTGGGCGATGTGGTCTGCCTGGACGATGCCGGTGTCCGCGAAGCTGGTCCGGTTGTTGAAATTCGACTCGCCCTGCCGGAAGAATGTGTTGTTCGTCGAGCCGTGCTCGCTCGGCCACGTCCCCGTGGCGAGCGTGCTCCAGCCGACACCGGTGTTGGGCGGGAAGCCTTGCAGGAGGCCGTTCTGCCCCTCGAGTCCATGCTTGAGAAGGTCGGCGTAGGTCGGCATCGCTCCCTGGCCGACGTACTTGTGCATGAGGTCCGGCCGCATCCCATCGGACGCGAACAGGATCGACTTCTTCGTCAGCGGCCACTCCGTCTCGTTGGCTGCTGTCGCGCTACCACCGCCACTGGCTACGGCCACGGCCAGCGCAATCGAAAGTGCTGCGAGCGCCCATGCGGGCACGGTCCTGCGTGTCATGTTCCTCTCCCTCTCTCCCGACATCACTGACGGGGCGACTCTACTCCCATGCGATCGGGATGTGAAGAACTCTGCGCGGATTGCCTCCATGCAGACACGCGTCCATGACAATGCGGGGGTGACGGAACTCACGACGCTCGGCTGGGACGACGCGTGGAGCTCCGCATTTGCGCCGTTTCGAGAACTCGGGCTGGTTCCGGGGCGGATCGCGATCCAGCATCGCGGCGAGTACGACGTACTGACCGCGGAAGGCGAAGTGCGCGCACGGATCACCAGCCGTCTCCGACGAGGGGCATCTCTGGTCGACCTCCCGGTCGTCGGAGACTGGGTCGGGCTCGATTCCGCGGGCGCGATCGTCGGGGTCGTGCCACGCCGGACGAAGCTCTCGCGCCGCGCCGCTCAGGATGAGGGCTCGGACGATGCGCGCGAGCAGGTCATCGCTGCAAATCTGGACGTCGTCTTCATCGTCGCCTCCCTCGGCGAGGAGCCGGACGTGCGCGTGCTCGAGCGTTACGTCGCGCTGGCTCTCGAGAGCCGGGCACGTCCTGTGATCCTGCTCACCAAGGCTGACCTCGAGCCCGATCCCCTGGCCGTCGCAGCCGAGGTTGCAGAAATGGATGGAGAGATTCCGGTGCACACGGTCTCGGTGCGCACAGGCCTCGGCCTCGACTCGGTGCGCGGCCATCTCGCGTCGGGCCTGACAGGTGCGCTCCTCGGTCCTTCGGGCGTGGGCAAGTCGACGCTCGTCAACGCTCTAGTCGGCCAGGGCGACCTGCTTGCGACTGGCGCCATACGGGCAGACGGCCAGGGCCGGCACACGACGACCCGCCGCCAGCTCGTGGTCCTCCCGAGCGGGGGCCTGATCGTCGACAACCCCGGGATGCGGGAGGTGCATCTCTGGCTCGCCGAAGACGGGCTCACCGAGGCGTTCGACGACATCGCCGCGCTTGCCGTCGAGTGCCGGTTCTCGGACTGCAGCCATGGCGCCGAGCCGGGATGCGCAGTCCAAGATGCGTTGGCCGACGGGCGCTTGAAAACCGAGCGGTGGAACCGTTACCGCTCACTCCAGCACGAGCTCGCGGAGCTCGAAGACCGCCTCACACGACGCGAGCGCTCCCGCGCCCGGCGCAAGCGGCCGGACGCGGGAGCGTCGTAGCGACTACGGAGCCGCGACGTTCGCGGCCCCTGGCGTCTTCGTCTGGGTGAACGCCCAGTCCGACGCCGCGTTGTTCGTGTCTTGCGTGTCCGGGATCCGTGACAGCGAGCCGTCGACCGTGTTCGAGTCGG
>JAERMP010000323.1 GCA_016844515.1 Thermoleophilia bacterium
AGCGACTCGACGGCGTGACCTGGGTGGCGGTCGACGGAGGTGTTTCGGACAACCCACGCCCGGAGCTCTACGGCGCACGGTACACCGCGCTGTCTGCGACCCGTGCCGACCAGCCGGCAACAGAGACAGTGAGCATCGCCGGTCTCCATTGCGAGTCGGGCGATGTGCTGATCGATGACGTCACGCTTCCGCCGCCGAGAACGGGAGACCTGCTCGCCGTCCCTGCGACAGGCGCGTACACGCTGGCGATGAGCTCCAACTACAACGCCACGCCCCGACCGTCGGCAGCGATGGTGAATGACGGCGAGGCGCGTCTCATTCGCCGCCGGGAGACGATCGACGACCTGCTCGCGCTCGAGAACGTCTCGCCGACTTGATTCCGGCCGCCGGTTAGGTCATCGTCCGGGACCGACGGGATCTTCACCTGGGAGGGAAATGGCTCGTACGCCTCTGATGCAAGAGCTGCAGCGCGCCGTCGCAGATATCGCGACGACGGGGACGAATGCGGGATGGCAGACGACGCGAGAAGGACTGTTGAAGAAGGCGGGGCTCGCCGGGCTCGGCTTGGCGGCTTTCGGGCGCCTCACGCCGGCCGCGCGGGCTGCCTCGAACCCGACGATCGTCGTCGTCGGCGCCGGCCTTGCGGGACTGACCTGCGCCTATCGGCTTAAGCAAGCCGGATACGTCACGCAGGTGCACGAAGCCTCGAATCGGGTTGGCGGACGTTGCTGGACCGGCCGTGGATTCTTCGCCAACGGGCAGATCTTCGAGCACGGAGGCGAGCTGATCGACCAGGGCCACAACCAGATCCGCAACCTCGCGCAGGAGCTCGGGCTCGGCCTCGACAACCTTCTGCAGGCGGAGGCGAACGGCTCCGAGGCGCTCGGGTACTTCGACGGAGCCCCGTATTCATTCGCGGAGATGACCGACGACCTCAGGAAGGCCTGGCAGAAAATCCACTCGGACGTCGTCGCCGCGGGTTTCCCGACGACGTTCGACAGCTACACGCAGCGTGGTCTCGAGCTCGACCACATGTCGATCGTCGACTGGATCCAGGAGTCCATCCCCGGCGGGATGACGTCTCGGCTCGGCCAGCTGCTCGACGTCGCCTACAACATCGAGTACGGCGCGGAGTCGAGCGCGCAGAGCTCGCTGAACCTCCTCTACCTGCTCGGCTTCGTCGGACCGGGCCAGTTCCGCGTCTTCGGCAAGTCGAACGAGAAGTTCCGCGTGCGTGGCGGAAATGACCAGATCCCGGAGCGCCTCGCGGACGTCCTCACCGGCCAGATCACGACCGGTTCCGAGCTCGTCGCGGTCAAGCGGACCCCTGCCGGCGCCAACACGCTCACCTTCAAACAAGGCTCCAAGACGGAGACCGTCACGGCTGACAAGGTCGTGCTCGCGCTCCCGTTCTCGATCGTTCGTCGTTCCGTGAATGTCTCGATGGCCGGCTTCTCGGCGCGCAAGCTGCAGGCCATCAACGAGCAGGGTATGGGCACGAACTCGAAGCTCCACCTCCAGTTCACGCGGCGGTACTGGAACGACCTCGGGTCGAACGGGGACACGTTTGCCGACACCGGCTACCAGAACACGTGGGAGGTCTCCCGCGCGCAAGCCGGAGCGTCGGGGATCCTCGTCGACTACACGGGCGGGAACATCGGCGCGAGCTTCGGCTCGGGAAAGCCGACCACCCGAGCACAGCAGTTCCTCGCACAAATCGAGCCCGTGCTCCCCGGCCTCTCGCGGTACTGGAACGGGAAGGCAACGATCGACTTCTGGACGGGCTACGAGTGGACGCGCGGCTCGTACTCTTTCTACAAGGTGGGCCAGTACACGGCCTTCGCGGGGATCGAGGGAAGGCAGGAGGGTAATGCCCACTTCTGCGGCGAGCACACCTCGATCGACTTCCAGGGCTACTTGAACGGCGCAGTCGATACCGGCGAGCGGGCCGCGGGCGAAGTGATCGACAACCTCGGCTAAACGCTCGTCGTCGCGGAAGCTGTGGGAACGAACGCCTTCACCAGCGGCGGCGACCCGGTTGGCGGCCTCCCCCTCCGCCTCACCCGGAAGTCGTCCTCGGTCCTCCCTTCGCCGCCGCCGACATCGCGCCTACTCGGGCTCCCAGGACACCTCGAGAACGTAGCCGTCGGGGTCGCGGAACTTCACGCTCACGTAGTCGGCCTCGTCCCATTTCCCCACGATCTCGACGCCGTCCGCGGCGAGGCGGTCCCCGAACGCGCGGACCTCGTCCGGCGAGGACAGGCCCAGGCCGAAGTGCAGGAACTCCGGAACGATGATCGGCTCGGTCGTCTCGCCGAGCGCAAGAGCGAATCCTCTCGCGTCGTGCAGCATCAGGACGCCGTCCGATCGGGGCTCGGACTCCGCCGCAAAGTCGAGGTAGTCCTCGTAGAAGCGGCAAGAGCGTGCCTGATCCGAGACCGCGAGCGCCAGATGATCCACAGCTACCGCTACCGCGCTCGCGCCCCCGCCAGGAGCCCGGGCCG
>JAERMP010000324.1 GCA_016844515.1 Thermoleophilia bacterium
CAAACTTCTTGGCCACGCGCTTCTCGCTGCGCCGCTCCTTGAGCGTCTTCTGCGCCTTCTTCTTCAGCTGCTTCTTCGGCTTGTCGGCACTTTTGCTCATGACTACCTCCGGGCCGGGCGCAGTGCGCCGCTAGTCGTGGATTCGCGCGATGATGTCCTCGCGCTTCAATACGCGAACCTCGAGGCCTCCTAGCCGGATCTCGTAGCCGGCGTCGCGGGCATAGAGCACCTTGTCGCCCGCCTCGACGCCCGTCACGTCGCTCCCGATTGCGGTGACGATGCCGGTGCGGCATGCGACCGCAGCGGCGGCCGACGCGGGGAGAATCAGACCCGACCGCGTCTCGGAGCGTGACGTCGATGCTTCTGGACTCCTCGATCACGCTCTAACGATAGACGGGTGCGCGGCTCACAGGCGACCCGCCTGGACGATCCGCTGCAAAAACTGCTGCGTTCGGGGCTCCTGCGGGGCGTCGAAGATCCGCTCCGGCGGTCCTTGCTCCAGGATCACACCCTCGTCGAGGAAGCAGACGCGATGGGCGACATCGCGCGCGAAGCTCATCTCGTGCGTGGCGATGAGCATCGTCATGCCCTCCGCGGCGAGCTCGCGGATGACCTCGAGCACCTCTGCCACGAGCTCAGGGTCGAGCGCGCTCGTCACCTCGTCGAGCAGGAGCAGCGCAGGCTGCATCGCGAGTGCGCGCACGATCGCGACGCGCTGCTGCTGACCGCCGGAGAGGCGGTCAGGATATTCGTCGCGCTTGTCCAGGAGCCCGAAGCGCGAGAGCAGGTTCGACGCTCGCTGCTCGGCCTCCGCGCGTGAGAGCCCCAGCGCCTTCCGCGGTCCGAGCGTGACGTTCTCGAGGACGGACATGTGCGGGAAGAGGTTGAACGACTGGAACACGATCCCGATCCCGCGCCTCACAACGTTGATGTCGACACTGGCCGCCGTGATCTCCTCGCCGTGCAAGACGATGCGTCCCGCGTCGATCGGCTCGAGTAGGTTCACGCACCGCAGGAGCGTCGACTTGCCTGACCCCGACGCGCCAATCAGGCACACCACCTCGTGCTCGGCGAGCGCGAGGTCGATTCCGCGCAACACCTCTAGCTTGCCGAATGACTTCCGGAGCTCTTCGATGCGAAGCGCTTCCGCAGTGTTCACGCTGCCACTCCTGCCGCCTGCCGCCGGCGCCGGTCGCGCTCGACGAGCCAGTCGGTAAACCTTGCGAGGGGGATCGTGATCGCCACGAACAGGGTCGCGGCGACGAGATAGTGCGTGCCGTTGAAGTCCGCGGCCTCGTTGATCGAGGCCTGGTTCAGGACCTCCACGACGCCGAGCACGCTGACAAGCGCTGTGTCCTTCTGGAGCCCGATGAAGTCGTTCAGAAGCGGGGGGATCACGCGGCGGATGGCCTGCGGAATCACAACGAACCGGAGCGACTGGAAGCGTGTCAGCCCGAGCGATCGGGCGGCGGCGTCCTGGCTCGGATGAACGGATTCGATGCCTGCGCGATAGACCTCCGACACGTACGCCGTGTAGACGAGAACGAGCGATACGGTTGCCCAGAACAGCTGAGAGTTAGGCACCCCCTCGAGCTGGAGTGCGGGCATACCCACTCCCAGCATGAGAATGACCAGGATCGTCGGCACGCCTCGGAACACGTCCGTGTAGACGATCGCAAGCGCCCGTATCGGGAAGAACACCGGACCCGGAAGGCTCCGCAACACTGCGAGCCCGAGTGCGGTCACGAGGATGACCGCCTCGGCGATGAGGAAGAGCTTGACGTTGATCAGGAACGCGTCAGCGATCTCGGGAAACGACTCGCGGTAGAGGCTCCAGTCGAAGAAATAGGCCTTGAACCGGTCCCACCCAGGGGCCCGGACGATAAGGACCGCGAGCGCTCCGAAGAAGACGAACGTGCTCGCAACGGCGATCAGGACTCCTCGCCCCGGCCCGGGGCGAGGAGTCCTGAAGCTCAGGATCCGAGAGCGGCGGTCGCCTTCCAGTTAGCCGCTACCGAAGAGAGGTGCTCCGCCCGCCTTGGCAAGCCACGTGCGTTGAATCGCCTTGATCGTGCCGTTGGCCCAGAGCCGGTTGAGCGCCTTGTTGACGCACCGGCGAAGAGGGTTCCCCTGCTCGAAGACCGTTCCAAACCGCTCTCGGGCGCCACGGTTGGGGAACTGCCCCACGATCACGCCGTCTTCCAGCTGGACAGCCGTGACGAAGAATGCCGTTGGGAGGTCGACCACGATGCCGTCGATCTGCCCGTTCGCGAGCGCCTGCACGGCGAGGTCGTTCGTTCGGTAGGCCAGCGGCTTCGAGTCTGGACGGACGTTCTTGACGATGTACTGGTAGCTCGTCGTCCCGAGCTGTGCTCCGAGCCTGTACGGCCTGAGCGCTGCGACGGACTTGGCGCTCGCGATCGGCGTCCCGTCTCGCCCCACCAGAGCCTGGTTGACGTAGTAGTAGGCGTTCGAGAAGTCGACGACCTTGTCGCGGTCGGGTGTATACGAGACCTGAGCCATGTAGAAGTCGAACTTCTTGTCGCCCGGACGGTATGACTGAGCGAACGGGACGTGCGTCCACTCCACCTGGCCCTTCGTCAAGCCGAGCTGCCCGGCTACCGCGTACGCCACCGCGGACTCGTACCCTTGGCCGCTGTAAGGATTCGAGATCTTCCAC
>JAERMP010000020.1 GCA_016844515.1 Thermoleophilia bacterium
CCGCGTGCCGGGTACCGAGCACGGGGACTGGTGGAGCCTGAACGGTTGGTGGATCTTCGCGGGCACGGCAGCCGTGGCGCTCCTGTCCAAGTACGTGATTCGCTTCAGAGGCCGGCACGTCTTCAATCCCTCGAACTTCGGTCTCGTCCTCGTCTTCTTGCTGTTGGGGCCGGAGCACGCCGACCCGCTCGACTTCTGGTGGGGACCGATGTCGCCCTGGATGGTGCTCACGCTCGCGATCATCGTCGTCGGCGGGCTGGCGATCCTCTCGCGCCTACGCCTGCTCGAGATCGCCGTCGGCTTCTGGCTCGCGTTCGCCGCCGGCATCGCCGTGCTCGCGGCGAGCGGTCACGAGATGACGGCCCGCTGGCACCTCGGCCCGATTTCGGGCTGGGACTTCTGGCAGGTCCTCGTGTTCTCGCCCGAAATCCTGGTCTTCCTCTTCTTCATGATCAGCGACCCGAAGACGATTCCGGAAGGGCGTCTCGGCCGGCGGGCGTACGCGGTCGGGATCGCTCTCCTCGCCGTGCTGCTGATCGCGCCCCAGACGACGGAATTCGCGACGAAGGTGGCCGTGCTCGTGGCCCTCGCGCTTGTCTGCGCCGTACGCCCGCTGGCCGACCTCGTCCGGTCCTGGATCGAGCGCTCCCCCGACGGCTTCTCGGCGCGAGCAACCGACGCCATCCGTGGCGGTGGCATCGGCGGTGGAGGTTTCGCCGTCGGCGCGCTGGCCATGGCGGGCGCGGCTGGTTTCGTGGGGCTGGTCATCCTGGTCGGTATCCCCGCCCGCCCCAGCGCCGCTGCAGCGAGCGGCCCGGCGGCGAAGACCGTCGGTCTCCCGGACGTGACGGTCATGCCGTCGGCGGGCGTCGCGTCGCAGATCGACCGGCGGACCGCGCTGCAAATCGCGAGCGATGTCGTTACCGACCTCCGCATCGAAGCGGAGGCGCTGATCGGCCGCGATCTCGAGCGTGCGAGCGTGGGTGCAGGCAGCGACCGGCTCGCTGCACTGTGGCAGCGAATCGACTCCGCCGGAATTGCCGTCGTCGTCCCTGAGTACCACGTCGAGCGAATGCGCATCACCCTCGAGCCCGGCGAAGGACAGGGGCCACCGCTCGTCGTCGCCACCCTCGAGGGGACGATCGAGCTCGCGACGTACACGGGAACGCCGGCGGCCTTCCGGCAACGCAAGGCCCCGACACACTTCGAGCAGACGCTCGAGCTCGCCCTCGAGGAGGGCCGCTACCTGATCGTCGGCTCGCGAGGGAAAACGCTCCGGGGGCTCATCGCGCCGGTCGTCGAGGCATCTAGCCTGCCCCCCGGCTCCGCGCTCTCCGGTGTTCAACTGGCCGACGTCGCCAAGCAGGTCGGGCTCGACTTCCGGCAGGGCGCCTTCCGCTTCCGAACCTCACGCGACCCGATTGCGATGATGGGTGGCGGGCTCTGCTGGATCGACTATGACGACGACGGGTGGCTCGACCTGTTCGTCGTGAACTCGTATTCGATCGAGGTCGACGTCGCGAACTGGAAGAAACAGGGGGGCCTTCCGCGCAGCGCGCTGTTCCACAACGAGAAGGGCAGATTCGTCGACGTGAGCCGAGGATCGGGTGCCGACCTCGCCATCCGGGGGAACGGATGCGTCGCCGCCGACCTCGACCGAGACGGCCGCACGGATCTCTACGTCACGGCCGCCGGGGTGGACGCGCTGCTGTGGAACGAGGGAGACGGAACGTTCGTGGAGGGCGCTCGGGCGGCAGGGATCGACACGTACGGCTGGCACGCCGGTGTCGCGGTCGGGGATGTGAACGGCGACGGGCGGCTCGACCTGTTCGTAGCGGGTTACGCCGATCTCAATGCCCCGGTTGCCGGCGGTGGGTCGTTCCCGACAAACTACGCCGGGGTCCGTGACCGCCTCTACCTCAACATCGGCTCGGACACGAGAGGGCACGCGAAGTTCCGCGAGGTTGGACTACAGGCCGGAATCGAGAAGGCACGCGTCGACCACGGCCTCGGTGTCGCGTTCACCGACGTCGACGGTGACGGCCGGATCGACTTGTACGTCGCCAACGACCTGGACCCAAACCGGCTCTACGTGAATGTTCCCTGGCCTGGTGGGGCGCAAGCGGATCCGGCCGGGCTCGGCTTCCGGCTCGAGGAGCGCGGACGCGGCGAGGGCGTTGCCGATCCGAACGCCGGGATGGGGGTCGCGTCTGCGGACTACAACGCCGACGGGCGCCCCGACCTGTTCGTGACCAACTCCCACAGGCAGCTGCACGCGGTGTACCGCAGCGCGCGTCCGGGGGCGAGAGGACCTTCGTTCGCAGACGCGCGTCCGAGCTTCGCGACGGCCTTCGACACGAGGTTCGCCGGTTGGGGCGTTTCGTGGGTGGACCTCGACCTCGACGGAAACCTCGACCTCGTCCTCGCCAACGGTGCCATCCCCGTCAACGACCTGGCGATGGACGCTGAGCCGGTCCAGGTGCTCGAGAATCTTGCGACATACGGGCGGCCAGGGCACGTCGTAGACGTCACCGGCTCCGTCGGACTCGGGGACGGCCTGCGCGTGATCGGTCGCGGCCTCGCAGCGGCCGACTACGACAACGACGGAGACGTCGACGTCGCGATCAACTCGATCGGCGGTCCGCTCGTGCTGCTCCGGAATACCGGAGCGACGGGCCACTGGCTCGAGGTCGAGCTCGGCCGGTTCGCTCCCGGCGCAAGGGTCACTGCCGTGCTGGCCGACGGACGCCGGCTCGTTCGTGAGGTGCATGCGGGCAGCAGCTATCTCTCTTCGGAAGATCCTCGGGTGCATTTCGGCCTCGGAAACACGACAAAAGTGAGCGTGCTCCTCGTCCGACGGGCGGATGGGAGCACAACCCGCCTTGCGAACATCGCATCCGACCAGGTCCTCGCCGTCGAGCCGTAACAGACCGGCCGCATAGCTCAGCGCATGGACGTCGTGTGTCTCGGAATCGTGGTTGCCGACGTGATCGCACGTCCGGTCGACGACGTGCCCCCGGCGGGGTCGCTTGCGATCGTCGACGCGATTACCGTCGAAGGCGGCGGCTGCGCCTTGAACTCGGCGAGCGTGCTCGTCAAGCTCGGTCTCCGGGCGGCGGTCATGGGCAAGGTGGGAGTCGATCTCTTCGGCGACGTGCTCGTCGAGCTCCTGGACGAGCGCGGCGTGGGCCGAGCGGGCGTTCTCCGCGATGCGGGCGTCCCAACGTCTTCGACCGTTGTCCTCGTCGACTCCGCCGGCGAGCGAACGTTCCTCCACGTGCCGGGTGCGAACGGTGCGCTCGGTATCGACGAGCTCGATCCCGGTTCCCTCTACGCCGGACGGGCGCTGCACTTCGCAGGAGCGCTCGTCATGGAGCGCCTCGACGGCGAGCCCTTCGCGCGCTTGGCCGCAGAGGCGCAGCGCCGCGGCATCTTCACGAGCCTCGACACCGTGTGGGACGCGACGGGACGCTGGTCGCGGCTCGAGCCGTGCCTGCCTCATCTGGATCTCGCGACACCGAGCCTTGCTGAGGGCCAGGCGCTGTCCGGCGAGCGTGAGCCGGAGCGCGTCGCGGCCTGGCTGCACGAGCGCGGCGTGCGTGAGGTGGCGCTGACCATGGGTGCTCAGGGTTGCTACGCGTCCGGCGACGGGTTCGAAGCGCACATCGAGTCCCCCGCGGTCCAGGTGGTCGACGGCACCGGCGCCGGCGACGCATTCGCCGCCGGCGTCCTCTATGGAAAGCTCGCCAGCTGGCCACTCGAACGGTGCGTTCGGCTGGGATGCGCTGCGGGCGCCGCGGCGACGACTGCTGTGGGAGCGACAGCAGGCGTGCCTGCGCTTGCCGATCTGCTCGACCTCGCGGGGGTCGAGCGGTCAGGATAGGCGGATGAGGTTCGCGCAGGCGCTCGCCCAGGTTCAGTACGTGGTGGAGAACGCCGGCGCGCCCGTTTCGGTCTTCGTTGCAGACGACCACGGGGAGCTCGTTGCCGCGGCGACCATGGATGACGCGGCCCCCGACACGCGTCTCAACGCGCAGCGCAAGGCATACACCGCCGCACGGAGCGACGCTCGCTCCACGGCCGAGCTCGCCGCGAAGGCACGCGAGGACGCTGCCGAGCGCGCGAGCTTCGACCCCTTCTTCACGTTCTTCCAAGGCGGCGTGGCGGCTTTCGAGGGTGGAACGCGGGTCGGTGCAGTCGGCGTCAGCGGGCTTCCAGGACCCCAGGACGACGCGCTCGCCCGGCGCGCCATCGAAGCGTCAGGGCTTTCGACCGTCGAGACGTAGCCGCTTCGCGCTTAGTGCTCAGGCGAGCGGGAGCGGCTCGATCGAGCCGTCCGCGATCGTCCAGGCGGCGAGCTCGCCGGTTCGCAGGGTGTAGATGAGGTACGGCCGCCCCGCCCACAACCCGATGTTCTCGACGTCGGTGCGCGAGGGACGCGGCGGTGACGAGAGGTGTGAGTGGAAGACGGCTAGCTCGTAGCCGTCGTCTTCGAGAAACCAGGTATCCGGGTCGATGTCGAGCGCGAAGCGATAGGGCGACGCAGCCGCGTTGCGGCCGCGGACGTAGCGATCGGCGACTCCCTCTTTGACGACGACGAGGCCGCACGCTTCGTTCGGCGCCGCGTC
This sequence comes from Thermoleophilia bacterium, assembly GCA_016844515.1. Next base: position 4,629 of record JAERMP010000020.1, read on the forward strand.
CCGTGCGTGTGCCTCGAGCTCACCGCGCACATGAGCGGGGATCACCACCAGACGGACCGCTCCATCGCGCCTTCGACGTCGTCTGCGTCCCAGAATCCGGCGGAGAGGTACTTCCACCCGCCGTCTGCGAGCACACAGACGACGACTCCTTCGTCGAGCTCGTCGACGAGCCTGAGCGCCGCGTGCGTAACCGCGCCGGAGGAGACGCCGCCGAAGATGCCCTCGCGGTCGAGGAGCAGTCGGAGCCCTGCCACCGACTCCTCATTCGTCACGAGCAGCTTCCGGTCGAGCTTCGAGACGTCCAGGATGGGCGGCACGTAGCCGTCCGCGAGCGAGCGAAGCCCCATCACCTCGTCCCCCGGAAGTGGCTCCGCCGCTGCGACCACAACCTCGGGGAACGACTCGCGGAGTCGATCGCCGGCTCCCATCAGCGTTCCGCCCGTGCCGAGCCCGGCGACGAGGACGTCGACGCGGCCGAGCGCTGCGGCGATCTCGGCGCCTGTGCCCTCGTAGTGCGCACGCGGGTTCGCCTCGTTCGCGTACTGGAACGGCATGAAGAGCGAAGCGTCCCGCTCGGCGAGCTCGAGCGCCAGCCGAACCGCACCATTCGACCCTTCCGCGGGCGGCGAGTCGACGATCTCAGCGCCGTAGAGGCGGAGCACGCGCCGGCGCTCCTCCGTGATGTTCGCGGGCACGACGCAAGTCAGCGGATATCCACGCAGCCTGGCGACAAGCGCGAGCGAGATCCCGGTGTTGCCGCTCGTGGGCTCGAGCAGCCGGCGTCCCGGCGTGAGCTCGCCCGACGCTTCGGCGGCATCGATCATGGCAACCGCGACTCGGTCCTTGATCGATCCCGTCGGGTTCTGGCCTTCCAGCTTGGCAAAGATGCGGACGGCCGGCTTCGGGGAAAGGCGCTGCAGCTCGACGAGCGGCGTCGATCCGACGAGATCTAGTAACGATCGCGCAACCGCCATGACTTGCGAGCGTACCGACAGCGTGACCGCCCGCGGTCGATCGTTACAGAGGCGCTGATCGATGCCAAGATGAGAACGCGATGACGCTCCGTGACCAGATCGAGCTCGAGGCTGCCGAGGCCAACCGCGCGACGCGATTCCTACGTGACGACGCGGTTGCCGAGGCGCTGCGCCGGGCAGCCGCTCTCGCGCGTGAGCGTTGCTCGGTGATCCTCGAGGCGAACGCCGTCGACGTCGAGGACGCGGCTGGGCGGCTCGACGAGGGCACGCTCGATCGGCTGCGGCTGGACGAGCGACGCGTAGAGGATCTCGCCAGTCAGGTCGAAGCGATGGCGGAGGTCGAGCCGCTCGAGCGCGAGGCCGGATCGTGGACGCTCGCGAATGGGCTCCAAGTCAGCGAGCGTCGAATCCCGATCGGGACCGTCGGAGCGAACTTCGAGGCTCGACCGAATGTCGCACTCGACATCGCAGGCCAGCTCCTGAAGAGCCTCAACACCGCGGTCCTGCGAACCGGCGGCGCCGCGCTCGGAACGGTCACCGTGCTCGTCGACGAGATCCTACGACCGGCGCTCGAGGCGGCTGGCCTGCCGCCGGGCGCTGTCGGCCTTGTCCGCTCGGACGATCGCGAGGGAGCCCGAATCCTCGTCTCTCTGCCGAAGCAGATTCCGCTCGTGATCCTCCGGGGAAGCGGCGAGACGACGGCTTCGCTGGCGCGTCTCGCTGCCGAGTGTGGGGTACGGACGCTCGCGCACGCCGAGGGAGGGGGCGTCCTCTACGTCCACGGCGCGGCCTCGGCCGAGCGCGCCGTCTGGCTCGCCGAGGCAAGCCTGGACCGGCTCGGCGTCTGCAACCGGCTCAATCTCGCGCTCGTCGACCGGGACGCTGCGCACCTTGTGCCGGAGCTCCTGGACGTCTTTCGCGGGAAGGGTCTCGAGGTGCGCGGCACGGTGGACGGAGCGCTCCCTCTGGACAAGCCGCTCGGGCACGAATGGGCGAGCGACCCGGACCGCGTGGCAACGGTGACGATCACGCTCGTCGACGGGATCGACGAGGCGGTGAGGGTCGCCAACGAGGAAACCTCTGGGCTCGCGGCAGCAATCGTTACCGACGACGTGTCGGCCGCCGAGCGCTTTCTGGACGGCTATCGCGGCACAGTCGCGCTCTGGCATGCGCCGACCCGGTTCACGGACGGCTTCGAGCTGACCGGTGCGCCCGAGACCGGCATCAACGTCGACTGGACGCCCGGGCCGCGTGGGCCGGTCACGTATCGAGACCTGTGGCTCCGCCAGTACCGGGTCGTCGGCGACGGCACGCAGCGCCGGTGAGACGCCCTCTGTCAGTCCCAGCCTCCATGCGCGTCTCGCGGGCGCCGCGAGCGACGTCAGGCCGCGGCGGAGGCCGGCTCTGCCGGCCGGGAGCCGTGGCCGGCCCAGGGGTGTTCGCGAGGCGTGATCCGCTTCTGCGGATCACGCCTCTGCGCATAGGCGAGAGACGCGCATGAGCGACCCCGTCGTCGTCAAGTTCGGTTCGAGCCTGATCGTCGGACCACGCGGCCGCGTGCGGCGGGCCGTGCTCCGGGCGCGAGCCGGCGAGATCGGCACTTTGGTACGCAGCGGCACTCCCGTCTGTGTCGTCTCGTCGGGCGCGATCGCGCTCGGCCTGCCCCGCATGGGGCTCGATCGGCGACCGCGCAGCCTGCCGAAGCTCCAGGCAGCCTCCGCCCTCGGCCAGGCACGCCTGCAACGGGTCTGGGAGCTGGCGCTTGCCGCCGAGGATCTCGAGGCCGCGCAGATCCTCCTCACCGCCGGCGATGTCGCTGACCGGGCCGCCTACGTGAACGCGCGCAACGCGCTCCGCGCCCTCTTCGGGCTCGGCGCGGTGCCGATCGTCAACGAGAACGACGCGACCGCGACCGATGAGATCACCTTCGGTGACAATGACGCTCTGGCAGCACAGGTCGCAGTGCTCGTTCGCGCGAGGCTGCTCGTGCTCCTGACGGAGGTCGACGGCGTCTACACGCGCGCACCTGGGACGCCCGGTGCCGAGCTCGTCGGAGAGGGGTCACGGGTCCACGCCGCGGAGCTCAGCGAGCCGTCCCCACTCGGACGGGGCGGAATGCAGAGCAAGGTGCTCGCGGCTGAGATGGCGGCGGCCGCCGGTATCCCCACGGTGATCGCAGCCGGAGCGGCCAGCTCGGTGCTGGGACCGATCGTCGCCGGCGAGGAGCGCGGAACTCGGTTCCCGCCGGCGCCACAGGTGCTTCCTGCGTACAAGCTCTGGCTCCGCTTCGGCAAACCGGTCGTCGCGAGACTCCACGTCGACGAAGGCGCCAGGCGGGCGGTAGCCGAGGACGGAAGGAGCCTCCTGGCTGTCGGAGTCGTCGCCTGCGAGGGCAGCTTCGATGCCGGTGACGCTGTCGAGCTCGTCGCGCCGAGCGGCGACGTGTTCGCGAAAGGGATTGCCGGCGCCGCTCGGGCCGAGATCGTAAGCCGCATCCGCGGCCTCGAGGCGATCCACCGGGACCGACTGGTCGTCTACTGAGGCTAGTGGTCTCTCCGGGGAGAGCCGCCGGCCATGGCCGGGAGCAGGATCATCTGAGCTCCGTCGCTCACCGGTGTGTCGAGCCCGTGTCGGGTGCGGATGTCCTCGCCGCCGAGGTAGACGTTCACGTAGGAGGCAAGCTCTCCGTCCTGGAGGAGCTGGCCGCCGAGCGCCGGATAGCGCTCGACGAGATCGTCGATGACTTCGCCCACGGTGTCGCCGCGAGCCTCGAGCTCACGCGCCCCTCCGACATCGGCTCGAAGCGTGGGGGGAATCCGAACGGCCGCCATCAGCTGAGCTCCAACGGCGTCGAGCAGAACTCCACGTAGTCGACGTAGTCCGTGATCGTCGGGCTCTCTCCGCAGACTGGGCAGTCGGGGTTCTTGCGAACCGTCACCTCGTCAAGCGTCGTACCGAGCGCGTCGAAGAGGAGAAGCCGGCCGGCGAGCGAGTCGCCTCGGTCGAGGATCAGCTTCAAGGTCTCACTGGCCTGGATCGAGCCGATGATCCCCGGGAGCACTCCGAGGACGCCGCCCTCGGCACAGCTCGGCGCGAGCTCGGCAGGCGGGGGCTGCGGGAAGAGACAGCGGTAGCACGGTCCGACGCCGGGCGCGAACACCGTGACCTGGCCCTCGAAGCGGAAGATCGATCCGTGCACGACGGGAATGCCATGCCAGACGGAGGCATCGTTCACGAGGTAGCGCGTCGGGAAGTTGTCGGCTCCGTCGACGATCACGTCCCAGCGGTCGGCGAGGATTCGCTCGACGTTCTCCGAGGTCAGGCGCTCCTGGATCGGGACAACCTTCACATCCGGGTTGAGCCCCTCGAGCGTCCGTTGCGCAGAGAGGACCTTCGGCTCCCCGATCCGATCGGTCGAATGGACGATCTGGCGCTGGAGGTTCGACTCGTCGACGACATCTGCGTCGACGATCCCGAGCGTTCCGACGCCGGCCGCCGCGAGGTAGAGCGAGGCGGGCGAGCCGAGTCCGCCCGCGCCGACAAGCAGTACGCGCGCGTCAAGCAGGCGCTGCTGTCCTTCCTCGCCGACTTCCGGGATGAGGAGGTGACGGCTGTACCGCGAGCGCTGCTCCGAGGAGAGCACGCGCGGGATGGTCACGTCGAAGCCGTTCCGCTTCCAGTCGACAAAGCCGCCCGCCATGTTGACCACGTCGGTGTAGCCCATCTCGCCGAGCACCTTCGCCGCGAACGCGGAGCGCGATCCGACGGCGCAGTAGACGATCAGAGGGCGAATCTTGTCGGGGACGAGTCCTTCGATGCTCGACTCGAGGCGGCCGCGGGTGATGTGGACCGCGCCGGGAATGTGGCCCTCCTCCCACTCGTCGGGCTCGCGCACGTCGACGAAGAGCGGGCTCTCCGACGACTCGAGGCGCGATTGCGCCTCGATGGTCGAGATCTCGTCGACCTCCTCCTTCACCCGTGCGAGCAGCTCTCGATACGTGGCCATTACTTTCCGAACTATAGCGCCGAGGCCATAGGGGTCAGACCCCGCTGCGGAAGGGACGTGGCTATCGTCGTGCGGTGAGCGCCCGCCGCCGCGTTGTCCTGCTCGTCGCCGCCGTGGCGGCTGCTGCCGTCGCGGTCGTCGCATTCGCTGTCGTGTCCTCGAGCGGCGACTCGGCGACGACGACGGCTGCCGAGCCAGAGTTTCGCGAAGGGCGGCCGCCGCTCTCGTTCGCACTCGGATTTCGTACCGACCCCGAGGCCCGCGACCTGGCGCGCGCTGCCGCTCTCTACCAGCGCGGGGACAAGAGCGCCGCCACCGCGCTGTTCGCGAAGCACGAATCGATCGAGGCCAAGGTCGGTTCAGCGCTCGCGTCCTGGCCGCAGGGCTCGCTCGACCGGCTCGAGCAGCTCGCCAAGCTCTATCCCGAATTGGCGGTCGCCCAGCTCCACCTGGGTCTCGCTCGGCTGTGGGCGAACGAAGGTGACCCGGTGGCAGCGTGGCGGGCGACCATCGAGGCGGAACCGGACACGCCGTACGCGATCGTCGCGGGAAACCTGCTCCATCCGCAGCTGCCCCGCGGCCTGCCGGCGTTCATTCCGTCGTTCGCTGCGTCGCCCGCGATCACGCAGCTCCCGCCAGCGCGCCAGCTCGAGGCACTTCGCCGCGCCGCCGGGCGAGGCGGGGTTCGAGAGCGCCTGCTCTACGGGGTCGGGCTCCAGCGGGTCGGGCGTCCCGTCTCAGCCGCGCGGGTCTTTGCACTGGCGGCGCGGGACGCACCGAGCGACGTCGACGCCAGGGTCGCCGACGCCGTCGGCCGATTCGACAAGGACGCGCCGGAGCGTGCGTTCGGCCGTCTCGGCCCACTCACGCGCACGTTTCCGAAGGAGCCGTCGGTGCGGTTCCACCTCGGCGTGCTCCTCCTCTGGACAGGTCGTGTCGAGGCAGCGCAACGCCAGTTCAGGATTGCAGTGCGTGCGCAGCCTGGCTCACCGCTCGCCCGCGAGGCCGCCCGCTATCTCGAGACCATCAAGCGCGCACGGTCGTAGACAGCCGTCGGGTCGCGTTTTTGACGGCAGCCACTGCTGTGACTACCGTGTGACGGCCGTCGCGAAGGGGGGTTGCTCTGGCCGCAGGAGAAACAAAGGGCGCGACCACTCGGACTCCGATCGAGGACATCCTCGCGACCGACGAGGCGCAGCGGCTCCTCGAGAGCGGTTATCGAACCGGCAGCCTCGACGCGGACGAGGTTGCACTCGTGCTCGACGAGCTCGAGCTGGAGCCGGCTCAGATCGACGAGTTCTACGCTGCCCTGGAAGAGGCCCGGATCTCCGTCGTCACCGTGGAAGACGAGGCGGCGCCGGAAGTCGAGCTCCCGGCAGAGATCACGACCGACTCTCTGCAGCTCTTCCTCAAGGACATCGGACGCGTTCCGCTTCTCACTGCCGCACAGGAGGTCGAGCTCGCCAAGCGGATCGAGCGCGGCGACCACGTCGCGAAGCAGGCGATGGTGGAAGCGAACTTGCGCCTGGTCGTCTCCATCGCCAAGCGCTACCGAAACCAGGGCCTGCCGTTCCTCGACCTGATTCAGGAGGGCACGATCGGCCTCGTTCGCGCAGCGGAGAAGTTCGACCATCGCAAGGGATTCAAGTTCTCGACCTATGCGACGTGGTGGATCCGACAGGCAGTTGCGCGGGCGATTGCCGACAAGGGGCGGACGATCCGCATGCCTGTTCACGTCGTCGAGAAGCTCAACCGGATTCTTCGCTCTGAGCGGAAGCTTCGAGCGGAGCGTGGTCGTGAGCCGACTACCGCGGAGATCGCACGAGATCTCGACATGACGTCGGACGAGGTCGAGCAGATTCGGCGCAGCGCGCAGGTACCGATCTCCCTCGAGAAACCCGTCGGCGACGATGACGAGTCCGAGTTCGGGCACTTCCTCGCAGACGAGTCCGCGCCGCTTCCGGAGGAGCTTGCCGAGACGACGCTTCAGCGCGAGGCGCTCCGCACGATTCTCGGTGCGCTCTCGGAGCGCGAGCGGAAAGTGCTCGAGCTGCGCTACGGGCTTGACGGGCAACAGCCGCGGACGCTCGACGAGGTGGGACGCGCGTTCAACGTCACACGTGAGCGGATCCGACAGATCGAGCACCAGGGATTGAAGAAGCTCCGTGCGCTGGCGGATGCGCAGCGCGTCCGTGACGTCGCGTGAAGCTCGGCCCGAATTCGCACTAGACCCTAGGAGAGAGGAGCAACGATGCACGCACGCATGGCACGGTTCGAAGGAGGAGACCCCGGCCGGATCGACGCGCAGGTAGCCGAGATGCGGATGCAGATGCAGGGCGCGAGATCGGGTGAACTACCTGCCGACGCGCCCGAAGGGGTGCGGACGCTCATGGAGACCGTCAGTCGCTTCATGCATTTCGTCGACCGTAAGAACGGCACGTCGGTCGGAATCGCGTTTTGCGAGACGGAGGAAGATTTGCAGCGCGCCGATGCGGTTCTCAATCAGATGTCACCGGAAGAGGGCAGCGGCAGCAGAACGAGTGCCGAGATCTTCGAGCTCGTTCTGGACGAAAGCTTCCAATAAGCCTCGCGTTCACGACCGACTAGACTGCGCGGCCGTGCCGCCGTCAAACGAGGAGCTTCTCGCGCAGCTCGCCGAGCTGATCGCCATCCCGTCGGTCAGCGCCGACTCGGCGCACGCCGGCGACGTTGAGCGGGCGGCTGCGTGGGTCGCAGATCGCATTCGCGGGGCCGGCGGAACAGCAGACGTAATTCCTTGGAATGGCGCGCGGCCGCTCGTCATCGGGGAGGTGGCGGCGTCCGAGCGCCCGGAATCGGCGCCGACGATCCTCTGCTACGCGCACTTCGACGTCCAGCCGCCCGACCCGCTCGAGCTGTGGGAGACGCCGCCGTTCGAGCTGACGCAGAGGGATGGTCGCCTCTATGCACGAGGGGTCGCCGACGACAAGGGGAACCTCTTCCTGCTCGTCGAGGCAGTGCGGCAGCTCGCCGAGACGGGCGAGCTTCCGGTCAACGTCCGCTTCGGCTTCGACGGTGAGGAAGAGGTCGGAGGCGACTCGATCGTGCAGTGGGTCGAGCAGGACGAGCGCGGGGCGGATGCGGCGCTCATCCTCGACGGGGCCATGGCCCGTCGCGGTCAACCGGTCTTCTACGTGGGCGTCCGCGGAATGCTCTATTTCCATCTCCGGATCCGCACGGGTACGACGGACATGCACTCCGGCATGTTCGGCGCCGCAGCTCTCAACGCCGGGCATGCGCTCATGGCTGCGCTGGCAAGCGTCCTTCCGCGTGCGGACGGTCACCTTCCGGACGACCTGCGTACGGGGGCGACACCACCCTCGTATGAAGAGCTCTCCGCCTGGGCGCAGCTTCCTCCGGGCACCGAGCAGCTCTCGCACTACGGGGCCGTCCCGATCGCTCCGGGTGCGACCGACGAGTTCTACCTTCGAACGTTTGCGGACACCTCGCTCGATGTGAACGGGTTCGCGAGCGGCTCGCCGGACCTCGTAAAGACCGTCCTCCCGGTCGAGGCGCGCGCCAACGTGTCGATCCGCCTCGCACCAGGCCAGGATCCCGAGAAGATCCGCCACGCCTTCGAGCGGATGGTTCGGGAGGCGACGCCTGAGGGTGCCGAGCTCGAGATCGCTGTTCGCAACAGCGCTCGTCCGGCACTCACTCCGACCGACGCTCCGGCGATCCGCCTGGCCGGTGACGCCTTCGAGCACGTCGTCGGCGCCCGCCCGCTGCTCGTTCGGTCCGGCGGCACGCTTCCGATCTACGCCGGGCTCGTGTCACGGGGGCTCCCGACGCTCGCAACCGGGTTCGGGATCGAGAGCGAATGCAACGTCCACGCACCGAACGAGAACGTCCCCGAGGACGCGCTCGCCGTCGGTATCGAGACGATGCGCGAAGTCTTCCTCCGGCTCGGACAGCTTGGCGGCTAGGGCGCCCTTCGCGGGGCCGCTGGCGGAGGAGCTCGCGGCCGACGTGCTCGAGCGTTTCCTCCGCTACGTCGGCGTCGACACGCAGGGGGCATACCGCGTCTCCCAGCGCCCGAGCACCGAGAAGCAGCTCGATCTCTCGAGGATGCTCATCGACGAGCTGCGCGAGCTCGGCCTCTCCGACGCCGAGCTCACCGAGAGCGCGACCGTCTTCGCGAGCCTGCCCGGGACGGCCGAGGGCCCGGTGGTGGGGCTCATCGCGCACGTGGACACGACGCCGGACGTGGTCGCGGCGGGGGTCGTGCCCATCGTCCACGAGAGCTGGGGCGGTGACTCCATCGAGCTTCCGGGCGACTCGCGACAGGTGCTCGATCCCGCGCAGCTACCGGCGCTCGCCGAAAGGGTGGGCCACGACATCGTCACCAGCGACGGAACCACACTCCTCGGCGCCGACGACAAGGCCGGGATCGCGGAGATCATGGCTGCCGTCGGGTACCTCGCCCGGCATCCCGAGAGGCCACGGGCACCGATCCGGGTTGCATTCACCGTCGACGAGGAGGTAGGACGCGGCGCCGAGAACTTCGATCTCGAAGCGTTCGGGGCCGATGCCGCGTACACGCTCGACGGCTCGGGTCTAGGCGAGCTCGAGATCGAGACGTTCTCCGCCAAGTCGATGCGCGTGACGATCCGCGGGCTCTCGGTGCATCCGGGGACTGCGAAGGGGAAGCTCGTGAACGCCGTCAAGCTCGCTGCTGAGCTTGTGACGTCGCTTCCGAAGGACCTGCTCTCCCCCGAGACCACCGACCATCGCGAAGGCTACGTCCACCCGCATCGCGTTAGCGGCAACTCCGAGGAGGCCATCGTCGACTTCATTGCCCGTGACCACGACGACGAGCTCCTCGAACAGCACATGAGCCTCCTGCGCACGCTTGCGCACCAGGTCGTGCTGCGCGAACCGCGGGCGCACGTCGAGATCGAGGAACGGAGCTCGTACACCAACATGCGCCCGTATATCGAGGAGCACCCGCGCGTGGTCGAGGCCGCGCTGGAGGCGATCCGGCGCGTCGGTGTCGAGCCCCGCTTGGCGATCACCCGGGGTGGGACGGACGGCGCCGTCCTCTCGTCGCAGGGCCTGCCGACCCCGAATCTCTTCACCGGCGGCCAGGAGTACCACTCGGTGCGCGAGTGGGCTAGCGTCCAGGACATGGCCGCGGCAGCGGCGACCATCGTCGAGCTCGCCGGCGTCTGGACCGAACCGGACTGAGACTGCGGGCGTTGGATCCGCGTCGCTAACGGCCCTTTTTGGACATGTCAGGGGTCTGACCCCGGGTCAGACCCCTGACATGGCTAGTCTGGCCCCGTGGTCAGGCTCATCGGGATCAACCATCTCGCGGTCGAGGTCGGTGACCTCGACGACGCGATCGCCTTCTTCGAGCGGATCTTCGACAACGTGCAACTGCGCGGCCGGGCGGGGAACATGGCGTTCGTCGACATGGGTGACCAGTTCGTCGCGCTCGAGTCCGTGGCTCGGCCCATCTCGGCCGGACACATCGGTCTTGTCGTCGACGACCAGGTTGAGACGCTCCGTCGCGCACGCGCGGCAGGCGCCGAGATGATCGGAAGCCATGACTTCCGCGACCCCTGGGGCAATCACTGGCAGGTCGTCGACTACCGCGACATCCAGTTCACGAAGGCATCGCGGATCCTCGAAGGAATGGG